>NZ_BLRZ01000001.1 GCF_013281975.1 Candidatus Hakubella thermalkaliphila
GGAGCAAGTGTTCGGCGAAAAGAAGAAACGAGGTGCAGTATGAAGCCTGATCCTTATGGATGCAGTTGCTGATGCAGCCTCCAGGATAGTCATTGGTAACGGGCTTGATGAATCAGTTCAAATGGGGCCGGTGCGTGATAAAGAGAAGAAAGAGAGAATCATAGGATATATAGAAAGCGGTATCCAGCAAGGGGCAAAACTCAGACTTGATGGCAGAAGAGATATAAAAATTGCTGGCAACTATCCTGAAACGTGCTTCCTCGGTCCGACTATCTTTGAGAATGTTACCCCCGATATGAAAATAGGCACTGAGGAAATCTTTGGCCCAGTAATGAGTGTTATGCGGGCGAAAAATCTGGATGAAGCCATAGAAATGTGTAATGCCAGTCCATTTGGTAATGGCAATGCTATCTTTACCTCAAGTGGTAAGAATGCCAGGGAATTTCAATACAGGATTACCAGCGGTAATGTTGGCATAAATATTGGCATAGTAGCGCCTATGGCATTCTTCCCGTTCAGTGGCATGAAGGATTCGTTCCTCGGAATATTACACACACAAGGTCAAGAGGCTGTTCGTTTCTTTACTGAAAGCAAAGTCGTGATCCAAAGATGGTTATAGATGAAAATAAATACGGCTTCGGCAGCTATCAGTTTTGCTAAAAAGCTTGAAGAAGACTCGGCAAAGTTCTACGAAGATTTGTCTCGGAAATACATAAAGGATGTAGATGTTTTGCTCTCTTTTGCCAAGGAGAATAGAAAGAATATAGTACAGGTTGAAAGAGCGTACTACGAAGTTATCACTGATGCAATTGAGGCTTGTTTTGCCTTTAATATAAATCCGGATGATTATGCGTTTAAAACTGAACTGGCGGAGGGGGCAAGTTATTCTGATGTTTTGGAGAAGGCTGTAGAGATGGAAGAAAAAAGATTTCTATGAATAGATAGATTGGGAGCAATCCGCAAATAATAGGTCGTTGGTATACCGGAAAAGGAGTGATCATTTATAAAAGCAAATGAGGTCTATGAGAAGCACTTGAATTACTTGGTTCCCTGTGTGGCTAGCTATTACGAAGAGCCAATCGTAATGGACCGTGGGGAAGGACAATATTTATATGATATTGAAGGAAGAAAATATCTAGATTTTTTTGGAGGAATACTGACCATCAGTGTAGGTCATTGCAACGAAGAGGTAACCAAAAAAATAGCCGCGCAATCACACAAGTTAGGGCATACCTCAACACTTTATCCCAATATACCCATGGTCTCCTTGGCCGAGAGAGTGGCAAGGATGACTCCAGGAAAGTTACAAAAGAGTTTTTTCACCAATAGTGGTTCTGAGGCGGTCGAAGTTGCTGTCATTCTGGCGAGACTGTATACAGGACAAGGAGATATTATTGCGCTGAGGCATTGCTACAGCGGGGGCACCCTTTTGGCAATGAATATTACTGCTCATTCAAACTGGAGATTGATGGATACAGCGATACCCGGCATAAAACATGCCCATAATGCCTACTGTTATAGATGTGCTTTTGGTAGAGAGTACCCCAGTTGTAATTTAGAATGCGCCAAGGACATGGAAGAATTGATTAAGACTACCACTTGTGGGGCAATTGCAGGATTTATCGCCGAGCCTATTCAGGGTATTGGGGGGTTCATAACCCCGCCTAAGGAGTATTTTCAGGAGGTTGTGCCCATAATAAGGAAATACGGTGGCTTGTTTATATGTGACGAAATCCAAACCGGCTGGGGGCGGACGGGAACTAAAATGTTTGGCATTGAGCATTGGGGTGTGGAGTCCGACATAATGATTTTTGCTAAGGGTACAGCGAATGGTTTCCCTATCGGGATTACAACTGCGTCCTCAGAAGTAGCAAATAGCCTTAGCGGCTCCCATATTTCAACCTTTGGGGGGAACCCAGTGGCTTGTGTTGCTGCCCTGGCTACTCTAGACATAATAGAGCGGGACCATCTAGCCCAGAATGCTCAAGTAGTCGGAAGCTACCTAAGGGATAAATTAGAGAACTTAAAAGAAAAATATGCCATAGTAGGGGACGTACGAGGCATGGGTTTGATGCAAGCCTTAGAAATAGTGAGGGAAAATAAAGAGCCAGCTCCAGATCTAGTCCTACAGATCTTTGAAGAAACAAAGAAAAGAGGCCTTCTCATTGGTAAAGGTGGTCTGTATGGTAATGTAATCCGTATTGCGCCTCCTTTGACAATAGGTAAGGCAGATGTAGATGAAGCTGCAAAGATACTCGATCAATCTCTCTCTCAAATTACTTAGCAAAAATTATGGGGGGGAAAATGAAAAAGCTCTTATTACGCGTTAATTTATCTGACAGATCATTCAGGGAAGAAGAAATATCACCAGAAATTTTAGAAAAGTATATTGGGGGGAAAGGACTCGCTGCCTATTACTCTTACAAAGAGCTTAAACCTGGCATAGATCCGCTAAGCCCTGAGAATAAACTTATGTTTTTCATCGGGCCACTTACAGGAATTTTCAACGTATATTCTAGGCATGTTATTGCCTCAAAGTCTCCACTCACAAGTACTTTCTCAGACAGCTATGCCGGGGGCTGGTTTGGGGCTGAGCTTGCAAAAACCAGATTCACCGGCATCATCGTTGAGGGTAAAGCCGATAGCCTGGTTTACCTGAAAATAGACGGAGACAAGATTTCAATAGAAGATGCCAAAGATTTGGCAGGCAAGACCACCTATGAGGTTGACGCCCTCTTTAAAGACTTTCGCGTAGCCACCATCGGGCCTGGGGGGGAAAGATTGATCAGATTTGCATGCGTGATAAACGATCCTGCCAAAAGACAAAGGGCTGGAGTCGCCGGCCGAGGAGGACTTGGAGCTGTAATGGGCTCAAAGAACCTCAAGGCAATAGTTGTTAAGAGAAAATTTACTCCGGAGGAGCTTGTTGCGGAGAAATTTAGAGATGCAGCCGCACAACTTCGCAGAACCTTTATAGAATACCTGAAAAGTGAAGTGATCCCAGGAGTAGGTCTAGGTGGAAACCTTCCAGTCATGCAGCTAGCTGCAGAGGCAAAGGTTCTTCCTGTTAGAAATTTTAGGGAAGGATATATCGAAGGATACGAGAAAGTCTCTGAGGATGCGTTTCGAGAGGTGACAATTGGCAAAAGCACGTGCTATCTATGCCCCGTTGCCTGTGGTGTTCACATCAAAGTAAAAACAGGATCCTTTGCGGGCCTGGATTTAGATAGAATCGAGTATGAAACCGTAGCATTAAACGGCCCCAATTGTATGCAGCTAGACATAGGAACCATAGCAAAGGTTGCTCGGCTCTGTAACGAGTATGGAATGGATACCATTTCGGTTGGTAATATAACCGCATTTGTTATGGAATGCTCCGAAAAAGGCCTGATCGACTATAGGCTGAACTATGGCGACTCGGCAGGTCAAGTTAAACTCGTAGAAATGATCGGACAAAGAAAGGACATAGGAGACACTCTAGCTGAGGGGTTGATGAGAACAGCTGAGAAACTTGGGCTTCAAGGCCATGCTGTACAGATCAAGGGGTTAGAGATTCCCGGCTACGACGTCCGGGGTCCCGTTGGTATGGCTTTGGCTTACACCACGGCGGATCGCGGGGGGAGATCACTTAAGAGCATGGACGATAGTTGCAGAACTTGACGATCCATTTACCATAACCGGGAAGGCAAAGTTAACTAAAGAGTTGCAGGATAGAAATAGTGCTTTATGGTCTTTGATAGGGTGCGATAACATACCCGGAAACACGACCGGTGATCCCGCTAAGTTCGTGGATCTATCGATAAAAGCTTTAAACACGCTCGGCTGGAAGATCGATGAAGAGAAGTTCTTGGAAGCGGGAGAGCGCATTTATAATCTCACCAGGCTCTTTAATGTGAGGGAAGGCTTTTCCAGAAAGGATGACCAACTGCCTTTGCGCTTTAGGAAACCAAGAGAAGACACTGGGTGGAAAATTACGCCAGCGGATTTCGATAAGATGTTAGATGAATACTATGCGATTAGAGGATGGGATCATGATGGAAAACCGACGAAAGAGACCTTAGAAAGGTTAAAAATAGAGAGATGAGGTTATTACAATAAAACAAATGGTGAAGATTAAATTATACGGTAGAGCTAAGGAACTTGTCGGAAAAGAGGAACTAAATCTAAAGATAGAGGGGCAAATAACCTTAGAAGAGCTTACAAAAAGAATAGCGAAAGATTGGGGAAAAATCTCTTCTAGGGAAGCGCAAACGATCCTTATCAATGGAAGAAATTGCATATTTATGGAAGGGTTGCAAACTCAAATCAAGGACAGTGATCTAGTAGAAATATTACCTATTATAAGCGGAGGTTGATGTACATTAAAAGTCTAATAACAAAATAGAGGAAGGGGGAACTGAAATGGCTGTGATGGAACGTTTCTAAAAATTTTAGGTTCTTCTCCATTTTTAGTGGGTAAACTTAAGTAAAACCTTGTTTGATCTTAAGCATAAAGTAAGTAAGATCATGGAAACCATAACATCTCCGTTTAATGACTTTGATTTTGTTGTTAACTCCTATGAAACGCCTTGGTTTAGGTAATTTTTACCCAATGCCCCTGCCGCAAGAAGACTGCCGGCACTCGCTGGTACATCTTATGTTTAGCCTGTGCTGTTAACCACCGGTTACAAAGGGGGAAATGGTTACCTTATCCCCATCTGTTACCCAGACATCTTTGGCACATTTCACACCGTTTATGGCAACAAATACTGAGGAATGGCGTTCAAAAGCTCCAAAATCGACTTCAAAACTCTATCCTTGTTCGATTTTTGGCTCGATTATCTGTTTTTTGTCGAGTATAATTGGTGGACATTTTAGGACATAACCAAATAAGAATAATTACTTCTGTAAGCGGTGGATAGATCAAAGGTCAAGTCCAATTTTGGGTCTGTTTCGTCATAGAAGGCATTACTATATATGTGGAATATTTCCTCTTGAAGATACCAAAGACCTTTTCCTTACGCTCTTTAATAATTTTTATTCCCTTATAATCTTTATAAAAAAGTTTCGTAAAGAGACGGTCTTCCTCTCCCCTCCCTCTCCTTAAGTCCTGGCAAGCCCTGCTCATTAAATCGGTGTATCCATTTGCGAGCATTGACCGCATCAAGTTTAATTTCTCTGGCTACCTCAGGCAATTTGCGACCTCGGCTAATATCCAAAATGAGAATGGCTCTCTTCCAAAGCCCCACCGGTATGCTTCGAGACCTTCCCCATCGTTCCAGCTCCTTTCTCTCTTGGGCGCTTGGCCAGCGGAGATGAACAGACTTTGGCATGTTTCCCTCCCCTCAAACTGTATCTCTGCAGGAAGGATTATACCATCTTTCATCCATTATACAATATAGTATTTATGAGAAAGGGCACTAGCACCCGATCTATTTGAGAGCTAAGATTTGCTCTAAGGATTTTCTGCTTTAGCACAGCTGTTTCTATATCCTTTTTCTAGAGTTTATGGAATTCCTCGCCTACCTCCTTTATTGTTGACTCAAGTATCTCAAGGCCAGAATCCATCATCTCTTTAGGGATAGTAAGTGGCGGGAATATCCTAACCCCTACACCCCCGGAAACCATTAGAACTCCCTTCCTAAACATCTTTTCCGCGAAGTACTTACTATCTACAGGCTCCTTTGTTTTTCGATCCTTAACAAGCTCGATGCAGATTGCCAGTCCTTTTCCTCTTACATCCCCTATAATTTCGTACCTTTCCTGCATCTCTTTTAGTCTCTTTATTGTATAGTCTCCAAGCTGGGTTGCTTTTACCATCAGTCTTTCTTCTAAAAGTATGTCAAGAAAAGCTAACGCCGTAGCGCATGAAACAGGATTTCCTCCGGTTGTTACGCAATGTGACCCAGGCGGCAAATCCATTACGTCTTTTCTGGGCGCTGCAACTGACAGTGGAAGTCCACCGGCAATTGCCTTACCAAGAGTTACCATATCTGGAACTACATTCCAATGTTCTATAGCTAAGAACTTTCCAGTACGCCCACAGCCAACTTGAACCTCATCAGCCATCATCAAAATCCCATACTTATCGGCCAGCCTCTTTAACTTAGGGAAAAACTCAGGAGGAGGAACTATATACCCGGCCTCTCCAGCAATGGGCTCAAAAAAGAAGCCAGCAACCTCTTCTGGTGGTACAAACTTTTGCAAAACCCATTCATCTATAAAATCAACGCACCATAGGTTGCAATCCGGGTATTCAAGCTTGTATGGGCATCTATAACAGTATGGGTAAGGAACTAGGGTTACGCCGGGCATCAAAGGGTGAAAATGGCGTCTCTGTGCAGGAGATGTGGATGAAAAAGCCATTGTTCCAAAGGTTCTTCCATGAAATGAGTCAATGAAGCCAATGAACAATTGCCTTTTTGTAAAGTGCCTGGCTATCTTAAAGGCTGCTTCATTGGCTTCGGTGCCACTGTTGGCAAAGAAATATTTGCATTGCATTGGCAATATCTTATTTAATCTCTCGGCTAATTCAACAGGTTCCGTAAATCGGAAATCGGTATAAGAATAGTGCATGAAGCTCTTAGCTTTATTTGTCATGGCCTCAACTATCTTTGGATTGCATTGCCCGACATTCAAAACTCCCAAACCAGAGTTCCAATCGATATACTCATTTCCATCAACATCGCGTATAATGGCTCCTTCTCCACCAGCTACCACAAGGGGATAGTAAAAGGGTCTATTGTAAGGAGCCATCGTTTCTTCATCACGTTCTATCCATTTTATGGCTTCTGGCCCCGGTGGCGGTGTTACGATATTTGGTATTTTCTTCGTCATCTTTCCCTCCTTTAAATATCTGCAAGACCTACTTTTCTATTTTTGGGAAATGATTATTTCCTTAGAAACTGTTTCGCGAAACTTCACAGGGGCACCCATATCCGCCATTTTCTTCAAGAATTTTATTGGGTCAAGACATTCAGGGCCAATTACACCCTTTTCCGCTTCTCCTTCCACACACATCTTCGCTCCCACGATCGCCGGCAAACCGACCCAGATATTTATTGTCCCGAACTTTTTATATATCTCCAGCCTCTCCTCCTCAGTGATAAAATGGGTGTAAGGATAAGATATTGTGTATTCGATACCTTCTTCTGATTTCACTCCCGTCACCCTAATTACCATAATTTTGACAGAATCTACAGGAATCTTAGGACATTACCATTTTCACCTCGGATCCCTCTATTCAGCCACTTGCGCCCAAAACAAAAATAACAAAACCTAGGCAAACAAGATAGAGCCACCAGGCACGATCTTATTTGTGCAAGAAGCATAAGTACCCGGATTTACCCTGTTGCAGGACAAAACTTACCTGGACTGAAGGTTTCGCAAATAGAGAGCCAGCTGTAGGGAGAAGCGATAAGCAGAGGAATCCAATGTATGACCCAGCAATTTTTCAATCTGGTGAAGTCGATAGCGAAGGGTGTTGCGGTGCACAAACAGTTTCTGAGCTGTCAGCTTCACATTCCCGTCGCTTTCTAAAAAAAGCTGCAGGGTAGAGAGAAGATCACCGCGGCGCTGTTTATCGGCTGCTTCCAATGGGCCTAGCAGGGAAGCCACATAGTTACGGGCTTCTTCTCCATCGGCTATGCTCAGAAGAATAGAATAAGGCTGTAACTGGGAAAGGGGGGGTCACCTGATCCCCTTCTTTGATCCTCCGGATGATTTCGATAGCCAGAGAAGCCTCCTTCAGGTAGCGGGAGGCTTCCAAAAGGTTTTTGAAACAACTGCTCATGCCCACCGTGGCCGTAATAGGAACCAGGGAAGCTTCCATTTTCTGCCGAAGAGCTTCTGCCAAGGTAAGGGGAGTTTCCTCATTTTCATCAGTACAGGGAACCAATAGAACAAAGTTATCTCCCCGGTACCATAAAGGCACCGGATAGCGGTGCTCGGGGAAGACGGTCTGAACCAGCTCGGCTATTCTGCTCTGCAGTCGGGCCATCTCAATTTCTTCCGAATGAGGAGAACTCTGCAGAAAAGCTTTCACATTTCCTAGATCTACCTGGAGGATAAAGTAGAAGATACCGGTGGGAATACCCAAAGAACGTACCCTTTGAGCCACAGTGACCGGCTCTGCCAAATCTCCCTCCAACAGTTGGGAAAGAAAATTGGAGGCCATATCTCTCTGCAGCTGTTGCTCTAGAAGGCAACGAGAAACAGATCGGGTCAGGGCCATGAGATCTGTGTCCAGAGATACGGAAAAAAGAGGAAGAGAATGCCTGTCTGCTGCTTCCTTCATCTGAGGCGAGATGGTGTAAAGATAGTATCCTTTTTTGATCACCAGGGCAGAGACACCCCGTCCGGCCAGTTCCCTTACCAGCTCTGCCTGCTGCCAGGGATCGTCCCTTACATCAAAGGCCGTGGTGAAAACTATTTCCTGGCCATGGAACAAACTTAGATCGTCAAATATCTCTACCACATGGAGCCAACTCACCAAATTGTCCAACCCTGAGGACCCAGCTACAAGTTCGGCTGGTTGGAGAACCCCTTTTTGGTAGAGATATCCTACAGTGCACACCATCTATCATCCTACCTTGATCAGCTACTTTCCAGAGTCCAGACTTTGTAACACCTACCCTTGTTTGTTGGGCACTTGGCAGGTTCGAAGCACAAGTTAGGAGGTAAAACTTTCCCATTACGAGTTTGTGGGGACTTTTGAGACCAATCTACATTACCTCATCCAAAATCTCTTTCAGATCCTCAGCTTCCATCTTCCGCGGGTTGTACTTAAGGGAATTGGAGGATAGGGCGTAGGAGATAATCTCAGGGTAATTCAAGGCCCTACGGTCAAACCCCCTGAAATCCTCGGGAATCTCTACCTCTTTCAGGACGGCCTTAACTTTCTGGATGGCCAACTGAGCTGCCTCCCAAGGAGAGCTGCCTACTATATCCACCCCCAAAAGGCCAGCTATTTGAGCGTACTTTTCCTGAGCACACTCCAGATTGTGCTCCATTACACTGGGCAGCAAAATACCACAGACGAGACCGTGGGGAAGATCCAACTGCACACCAATGGGGTGAGCCAGGGCATGAATCGCTCCCAGACCCGCATTGCTAAGGGCCATACCGGCCAGCACACTTCCTACTAACATATCCTTCCGGGCTTTTAGATTCTGACCGTTTTTGTAAACTCTGGCCAGGTTGGCTCCTAAAAGCTGAATGGCCCGGGCTGCCAGGGCATCAGTGATAGGTTGAGCCCGACTGGAGGAGTAGGCCTCAATAGCCTGGACCAGAGCATCGGCGCCAGTCGCTGCCGTGACCGCCGGTGGGATGCTCAGAGTCAGAGTAGGATCGACAATGACGCACCTGGCATACCAAAGGGGACTTCTGATACTCTGTTTGAGGCTGGTCTTTTGGTTAGTCAGAACGGAGTTGTTGGTCACCTCAGCTCCTGTTCCGGCCGTAGTAGGGATGGCCATAAAAGCGATGCCCGGACCTTCTATCTTTCTACCATCATGGTACTCCTCCACTTCACCCTCCAGATAGAAAAGCCCGGCTACAGCTTTGGCCACATCTATAGCACTTCCCCCGCCCAGACCTATGACCACCTCTACCTTCTCTTCTCTGGCCAGGGTGAGACCCTCTCTGACCAAATCCAGATCTGGCTCACCCTTGACCTGATCGAAAAGGATCACCTCAAGATCTTTCGATTCAAGGAGACTCTGACACTTTTGCAGGGTACCCGACTCTCGCATGGCCCTTTGTCCACAGACCAGCATGACCCTGGAGCCATATTTTCTGGCCTCATCGCCAACACGATCGAGGCTATGGTTGCCCATAATAATCTTTGGGGGCAGAAAGTATTCCGTAAGCAATCCAGACACCTCTTCCCTTTCTCCAGATTTTGTCCCCAGTGTTACAGTAAGGACGGATAGGATTACTTCTAATTATAAACTAAATGTCGCTGGTTGTTTTCCTGGAGAAAGAGGCGTAGAAATATTGCGAGATCTACTTACAGAAACTAGTGAGATAGTTCTAACTGTGGAAGGATTTTTCCAGAAGTGCCTGCCTTGACTAATTTTGGCGGCACTGCAAAAACCAGATTAGTATGTTTTGGGCCAATTTGCCGTCCCATTTAGATTCGCAGAATGGGAACAGATACTGAAATTTGAACCTTTTTGCGAAAACACCCGTTTTTCTATGTCTTCAAGAGACTCGCGCGCCGAATCCAAGAGGTTAGGCTTGGACATGCCTTCCTCAAGGACTTCGTCTCAGATGGGCAACACCACATACTATCTGGCTGGGGAGGCAGGATTCGAACCTGCAGTCTTCAGATCCAAAGTCTGACGTGCTACCCTTACACCACTCCCCAGCAGTTAGACAAAGGGTGGAGGTGAGGCATCTTTTAAAATGATACAATCTTTAGCGGAAAGAATCAAATTTTGGGGAAGCTAAATTAGCGATGAATTGATGAAAAAATGTGGTTTTTGCAGTTTCACCAGTAATTCTTTGCCAGAACTCTAGCAGGAGACCTGAGGCATCTCTTTTCTCTCCCGCATGGAAAGTACGTTCCTCACCAGGATAAGGTCTTCCTTTTTGTCCACGTCCATGCCTATCTCCACCTCCCTGGTGATGACAGCCTTACCTCTGCCCCTGATCGATTTGGACACCCTTTTCTCCGCTTCCTCTATGGTAAGAATACCCACCACTAACTTCAGGGCGCAGCTGAGCCCGAGGATCCTGGCCATACCCCAGGGACTTTTCCTCTGATCATAAAGTCTCTCAAAAACCTTCAGGTTATTGAGGATGATCTCTGGCCTTACCAGGGCTAAGTTGCCGCCGGTAAAAGATCCTTCTTTCAGCCTGACAAAGGTCCTCTTAGTTTGCGGGTACTCTTTGAGCAGCTCCTCCTTCCTCGTAATGGGGTAGTACAAATCCGCCTCGCCTCCTGCCAGACATTGGCTGATAAAGGAATCGACTACCCCACTGTCAAGAAGAGGAAGATCAGAGGAGGTTAGGAGGATATAGTCCGAGTCCAAGAGATACCGGACTGCCATCTCGATATTCTCCACCAGGGGCCGATCGGTGAAGAAGATCTTATCCACCTTGTCTTCCAGCCTACTGCAGTCCGTACCTACAGGAACCGTCAAAGCAATTTGTCCCACCAGCTCAGACGCTCTAACAGCTTCGACCACATACTCCACCATAGGCTTGCCGTTGAGAGGAAATCGGGCTTTATCGTTGGCTCCAAAATCGTGAACTTTTCTAATCTCGCTCTTGCCGGCCGGGATCACGGCATCGATCTTTTTTTGAGCTTTGACCATAGTCAGGTCCCTGTATGGTGACTACGTGAACTCTCTTTCACTTCATGACCTCCATCTCCAGACCCCTGTCTACAGTACTGGTGATGAAGACATCTCTCACGTGGGAAGCCAGAGCGCCGTATACTTCCTGGGCCTTTTTCAAGGAAGAGCAGACACAAAAGACGGTCGACCCACTTCCCGACATTACGGCTGCTGCGGCGCCTTTCTTCAAAGCTAAAGATTTTATCTCCCTGATGGCAGGATATTGGGTCGCGGTTACTCCTTCCAGAACGTTCTCCATCTCCTGATATACCCTACCATTAAAGCTTTGGTACATACCCTCTATGAAAGTGTGGATATCGGTGGTACTGGGATGTCCTATCTGGTCAAAACGGTCATAAACCTCTTTGGTGGATACTTCCCCTGGAATGGTAGCCAGAACAATCCAGGTTTTCGGAAGAGGATCTAACTGGGTAACTACTTCCCCTTTGCCCCGAACCAGAGCGGTCCCTCCCCGCAGGCAAAAGGCCACATCACAACCTACATCCTCTGCGATCTCCTTCATTTCTTCATAAGAGAGGTTCAGGTCAAATAGTCTGCTAAGGGAGACGATGGTAGCTGCTGCATCAGTGCTCCCCCCTGCCAGACCAGCACTTATGGGAATATTCTTCATAATATGGATGGATACTCCGCCATCCCACTTCTGGGGATACCTTTTTCGAAAAGACTCGGCGACCTTGACTACCAGGTTCTTCTCGCACGTGGGAAGGCCACCGTTATCGGAGGATACAAAAATGCCCTCCTCGGTTTTCTCGAAGAGGAGCTGATCGTGTAGACTCACACTCTGCATGATGGATTCTATGTCGTGGTATCCGTCCAGCCTTTTCCTCAGGACGTTCAGAAAGAGATTTATCTTAGCATAAGCCTTAGTAATTATCCTCATGGGGTATATTGTATAGCCAATGGAGAGGAGGTGCAATAGATTAGAAAATACAAGAAAGCACAGTCAAAAGGACTGTGCCTGTTAACTGTGCTTTTTTTGCAAACAACGCTTTCCAATCAGGTGAACTACCTGGCCCTTACGGGCGAAGCTTCCTGGTTCAGCGACACACAGCGTGTCTCCCCAGGCGTTACTTCCCGCAGTTCCTGCGGTAGCTTTTAGGAGTATATTATATCATGCAACCAACAGAAAAAACAGGGGAAAACCGCCTCTCATCCCCTCCCTTACGGAAGAGGACTTCTCGGCGGGGAATTAGTTAAGCTTAGAAAGCCAGGGCAGAGCATTTTCTCCTGTTGAAAAGTAGGAGAGCTGAACCGTCTTGGTCAAAATATCCACGTAGCTGTAGCACACTCGACTTGACCTATTGGCCGCCTCGTTCAGCCTCATAACAAAAAGGTTTGGATAAACTTCCTCGATAGTCCCCTCTTTTTCTACGATAACCTTTCTTCCTTTGTTAGCCCTCATTTTAACTCTCTGCCCTACCATTTTGCTCAGATCCCCCTTGATCCGATCTATCACATCAACATGAGGGCCATTAACGACCGGCATTAACTCTTGCCTCCTCCTGACTTAAGGTATATTTGTGATATTATATACTAAGTAGAGGGAGAAGTCAAGTGGCAGTCTCTTCCATGTGGCCCACGGGGGCATGGGGTGCCGAACAGCGGTTTGGGCAAGAGAAAACTATATTTACCTTTGCACACATGCCAGTTGCTCGTATCACCTGCCGCGGTAGCAGTCAGGACAAGGTAAAACTATCACTTAATCAGGACTTTTATTGTTGAACCGGGTGCTCGATTGGTGCAAAAGAGGCCAAAGAGCCTGGCCCAACTGCACAAACTTCTCCAGGGAAAGCTCCTCAGCTCTGGCTGAAATATCAATGCCGGCCGAGTTCAGAGCCTGGACAACGTCTTCCTTGGAGAGCCGTAAAGCAGATCCGGAATAAAGACAATTAACTAACTTCTTCCTTCTCTGCCCGAACCCCAGCTCGATAATCCGGAAAAGGAAATCTCGGACGGGATAAACCTTCTGCCAGTAAGTATCCCTTCCAATCTTAACCATCGTTGAATCCACCCCGGGAGGAGGAAGAAAAACAGTTCGGGGTACCTGAAAAAGCGGAAAGACCTGAGCGAAATATCTCAGTTTAAGGGTATAGGAGCCATAAGCAGCAGAACCAGGGCTGGCTGCCATCCTTTCGGCCACTTCTTTTTGAACCATCACCGTCATTTCAGCAATGTTAGAACACTCCTCCATTATTCTGAGAGCCGCCGTAGAGGCAATATTGTAGGGCAAGTTAGAGACCACTTTGGTCAGGGTGTGTTCCTGGGCAAGGGAGGCCAGGTCCAGAGACAGGAGATCAGCATTGATGACGAGGAGGTTTTGGGTGCTGGCAAAGATCTCTTTCAGAATCTGACATAATTTTCTATCATACTCGACAGCCACTACCCGCCTGGCCCGCCTGACCAGCTCCTGGGTCAGAGCTCCCAGACCGGGGCCAATCTCCAAAATGCAGTCATCCTCCCGGATCTGGGCCACCTCAATAATCTTATCCAAAATGTTAGGATCGACCAGGAGGTTCTGTCCTAATCTCTTGCGCAGGGTAACGCGGTATTGCTTAAGTAACTCCTTGGTCACGCTGGGATTGACAATTCTCATGCCGTAAAACCAAACAACTGGAAAGCATTCTCAGTAGTCTGCCGCATTACCTCATCTTCGCTTATACCTTTGGCCTCGGCTACAGCTCTGGCGATAAGAGGAATGTACTTGGGGTAGTTCTCCTGGCCCCGAAAGGGATGAGGTGCCAGGAAGGGACAGTCCGTCTCCAACATGAGAATGTCCAGGGGTATTTTCTTCACCATGCCTCTCAGGCGCTGAGCATTCTTGAAGGTGATATTGCCAGTGATGGAAATGTGTAGCCCCTGCTCCAGGCAGAAATCGATCATGGCCTCATCGGCCGAGAAGCAATGAAGAACTCCTCGTTTCACTTCCTCTGACTTGAGAATTCCTTTTATATCCTTATGGGCATCCCGGTCGTGCACCACAAGAGGAAGCTCCAGCTCTCTGGCCAGTTCAATCTGCCAGATAAAAGCCTGCCTCTGTTCTTCAGGGGTGGAGAGATTGCGGAAGTAATCAAGACCTGTTTCACCCACGGCCACAACTTTGGGAGATTTACAGAGCTTCCTCATTTCTTCAACGGCCTTGCGGGTGAGAAATCGGGCATCGTGAGGATGAACTCCCATGGTAGCAAAGACATTAGGGAAACTTTGAGCCATCTCCACTGCCTGGTGGCTGGCCTCCAGGTGAGCACCGATATTGAGAATGATCCTGACTCTCTCCCTTTCGGCCTCCTGGACAGCCTCCTGGGGTGTCTTTTCCTTGATCATATCCAGGTGAGCATGGGTATCGATATAATAGTCTCGGCTCTCCAGATCCGAAATGTCCTCAGATAGCACTATTCCGCCTCTTCCTCGATGCGCGGAAAGAGAGGCGACCTCTTGCCCACAGAGAGGCCGGACTCCAAAAGACTCCATCTGCCCTCTTTTGGCAACGTACTCCGGCCTATCTCTCTCCTTATTCCCAACTGATCCCAGATCTTTTGAGCTGATGCAGGCATGACCGGGAAGATCAATTGGGCTATCAGCCTCAGGCTTTCCGCTACGTTATAGAGAATGGTGTCCATTCTTTCTTTCTTATCGGAAAATTTGGCTAAGGACCACGGTGCCGTAGTGTCCAGGTACTTGTTGACCGCGTTTATAAAAAACCAGACATCGTCCAGAGCTTCTCGGAAGTTCAATAGCTCCATTTTTTCATCCACAGAGCGCCTGGTATCGGACCATCTCATCTTGAACTCTTCATCAATGTCCTCAAAGAGTGTAGGTGGAGGGATGAGGCCGTCACAATACCTCTCTATCATGGCCACCGTTCTGCTAAGAAGATTGCCGATATCGTTGGAAAGATCAGAGTTATATCTCTTTTTCATCATCTCGTGAGAGAAAGAACCGTCTAATCCGAAGGATATCTCTCGCAGCAAGAAGTAGCGCAGGGCATCCACTCCATATCTCTCTGAGAGCTCATCAGGATCCAGGATGTTCCCTTTGGATTTGGACATCTTCTCCTCTTCACTCAAGAGCCAGCCATGGACGGCAATGTGTTGGGGCAGCTCCAACCCCACGGACATGAGCATGGCTGGCCAGATAACCGCGTGAAATTTCAGAATATCCTTGCCGATGTGGTGATAGTTAGCCGGCCAGATGGTGACAAACCGGTCCTGATCAGAAAAGGCCCCTGGTGCGGAGATATAGTTTATGAGGGCATCCACCCACACATAGGAGACGTGTTCCCGATCGAAAGGTATCTCCACCCCCCAGTCTATAGCCGTACGGGAGATACTAATATCGTTGAGCCCCTGTTTAATCAAACTGATCACTTCATTGCGGCGAATTTCTGGAAGGACGAAGTCCGGATGCTCTTCGATGTAAGCCAACAGAGGCTTCTGAAACTTGGACAGACGGAAAAAGTAGTTGCTCTCTCTGACCTTCTCCACCGGACGTCCGCAGTCGGGACAGTTTCCTTCCACTAACTGAGACTCAAGGAGAAGAGTTTCACAGGGCACACAGTACCATCCTTCATAGTTCCCCAGATATATGTCCCCCTTTTCCCTGGCCCGGGTAAACCATTCCTGGACCACCTTTTCGTGTCTGGACTCGGTAGTGCGAATGAAGTCATCGTAGCTGATCTGAAAAAGATCCCACAGGCGGCGAACTTCGGCAGACATCCTGTCTACGAACTCTTGGGGTGTCATGGAGCTCTGTATGGCGCTCTTATATATCTTCTGCCCGTGCTCATCTGTCCCGGTAAGGAAAAAAACGTCCTCTCCCCTTATCCTGTGGTACCGGACATGAAAATCAGCCAATATGGCTTCATAAAGGTTACCCAGATGAAGTTTGGCGTTAACGTAAGGTATAGCAGTAGTCACATAGAATACTTTCTGAGTCATTTTTCTCCTAAACCTTCTCCACTGAAGGCCGACGACCACTAGCGGTCAGGCGGCGAAACGGGACCGAAATCACCCTCCTCGCCTATCCTCGACTACCAGGTCGTAAACCCAGTTCTTAGAAACATTATACCTCATGGCTACCTGTTCGATAGCTTTCCGGGTTGACATCCCCCTGTCTTCTATCTCCTTAACTTTATCCACAATTTCTTGATCTTGGAGAGTGGGAATGTTCCCTTCTTTTCTACCCTCGACAATTACCACAAATTCTCCCCGCGGCTCTCTCTCCCGGAAAACTTCTACCATCTCGCTCACCTGGCCTCGCAGAACCTCCTCATGAACTTTGGTCAATTCCCGGACAATAGCGATCCGACGGTTGCCCAGAACCTCCAGAAGATCCTCCAGTAACTTTTTTATCCTGTGAGGAGCCTCAAAGAGAACGAGAGTTCCGGCCTCATCTACTAGCTCTCCTAAAAATTTCTTTCTTCTGGCAACTGTGCGGGGAGCAAATCCCACAAAAAGGAATCTGTCTGTGGGGAGACCGGAGATGACCAGGGCTGAAAGGAGAGCTGAGGGGCCGGGCAGAACCTCGATGTCCACGGAGTTTTCGATGCAGCCCTGAATCAAATCATGACCCGGATCAGATATCCCGGGAAGCCCGGCATCAGAGACCAGGGCTATTTTCTTGCCGGATAAAATCTCATCAACAATTTGGATCTTCTTTTCCGGTTGGCTAAATTTGTGGAAGCTGATGAGTTTGGCCTTAATCTCATAATGACTTAAAAGTTTTCGGGTCCGCCTGGTATCCTCGGCCGCGATGAGATCAACTTCTTTTAGAGTTCTCAAAACCCTGAGGGTGACATCTTCCAGATTTCCAATAGGCGTTGCGCACACATAGAGTTTGCCAGACTGCTGACGGGACATCTAGGATCAGACACCCCAATCTCTGGAGTAGCGAAATTCCCGATCAATGGTGCGTCCGGAAAGCTTAGCAATAAGGGGAGGCCGCCGTTTGTAGTGGGAACGCTGGACCATTTGGTAGACCCGGTTGACAAACTCCTTTTGGAAGCCCACCTCCACCAGAGACTCCCGATCATACCTCTTGTCCACCATGAGGTAGAGAAGCTTATCCACATCCTCATAGGTAAACCCCAGCTCCTTTTCATCGGTCTGATCCATCCACAGGTCAGCAGTAGGAGCTTTGGCTACGATCTTCTCGGGCACACCAAAGGCCCTGGCCACCTGGCGGATCTGAGTTTTGTAGAGATCTCCCAGAGGATTTATGGCCGAGGCCATATCTCCGTAAACGGTCCCATAGCCCAAAAGGAGCTCCGTTTTGTTGCTGGTACCCAGAACCAGAGCCCCCAGAGCCGCTGAATGATCGTAAAGGATACTCATTCTCTCCCGAGCCATTTTATTGCCCCGGCGGCGTTCATCAGTCTCAGGAAGCATGGCGAAGTAGACATCAACCATAGGGGTAATATCAATAACCTTGCTATCAATACCTAACAGCTCCACCACCATCCTGGCATCGTCGGTACTTTCCTTACGGCTGGTCTTGTAGGGCATGATAAGAGCAACAACATTTTCTTTGGAGAGAGCTTCCACCGCGACGAAGGTGGACAGCGAGGAGTCTACACCTCCCGAGAGTCCCACTACCACCCGGTCAAAGCCCACCCGGTGGGTCTCCGACCGCACAAAATCAGTCAGTATCTGTTTCACCAGATCAGTATTCACAGTAAGATCTACTTCTACCTTAAGATCTAACATCCTTTAGCTCCCCCATACCTGGCAGTATTAGATTATACCAATTATATCAGTTGTGGAAGGGGAAATATGTGTGGAGAGTTTGACTTTGAGTGTCGGTAGCCGAAACACACCCTCGCTCCATCGAAGGTCACACTTTTATCTATATACGTATTTATTTAAAGACATATATATGTTATAGTTGCACCCGGGTTAGGCCACATATCGCAACATCTTTGCTCTGAAATCGCAAAGGGAGCTTATATGCTTATGCGTAAACCAATCCTTTCAGAGAAACAGATTATAGACACTATCAGGAAATCGTCCTGGCCAGATGCTCCATATGAACGCAAGGAGTATAATAAGCACAGAGGCGATTGGGTGAGACAAACAGGAATAGTGCTCAGCCCCCAACAATTTATGGAACTTCAGAGCTACCTCCTCGACACACCCAAGAAAGTGATATACTTTTATGTACACAAGAATAGAGAGAACATCGGTATTTATGCTGACAGCGTTCAAGCACTTGGCAAGATTTTTCGCAATATTGGATTGATCTACGAAATTGAGCATGGTGTAAGAACAGGTTTCTGGCGGATCAAAAGAGGACGTCGGTATTTCGAAGAACATCTCAATGTAGTTATCATCAAGGAGTGAGTACCAATGGGAATTGCGCAAGATCTACTCGAAGATTGGGAACAAGATGTACACCGCATAGAAGAACATGAGATAAACACGCTTGCTCCGGAAATGGATAATGTCCTGGATGGCCGAGACCTACTTGAAGAAGTAAAGTCTCAGCTCTCACCCCGGGAGCTGGAAAAGTTGGACAGGCTCGATGCCATTCTGAGGAAGAACATAGATTACGTTTGGCAGAATTTGAACAACCCTGTGATGAAACGCCGTAGACTCCTGCTTCCTCATAATCATTGGTGGTGGTATTACGATACCATATCTGAGAAGGCTATCTCCTGTTAATTGCTACAACCTTTTAGTGCAATTTAGCCCATCTATTAAAGTTGTGGACTAAAACAGAAGAGGGTTAGTATTTCCCCTCAAACCTCTCCTCATAAATCCTGATAAGTTCTCTCAGGGTGAGGTCGATGTTTTCATCTCTGCTGATGGGGGTAATCAGGCGGGATCTTCTGATCTCTCTTGTGTCCACCTCGGCAGCCAGACAGGCTTCCTGGAAATAGGGGGCTTTAATCAAAAGCTGTCCGTTGGGAAGGACGATCTCTGAACCTCCCCAAAAGCTGACTCCTTCTTCCTGTCCGGCACGATTGGTATAGAAGACGTAACATCCATAGAGTTCAGCATTCATTCTGTTTAGGGTCTCCCATGCTTCACCGCTGGATATGGCATGCCTGCCCACACCTCTGGCTGGACTGCTGGAGAGAAACAATAGATAGTCAGCACTGTCCATCACCGCCACATAGACCGCCGAGGGATGCCAGGCATCCTCGCAAATGAGCATGGCAAATCGGCCGAACCGGGTATCAAAAGCTCTGATGCGATCCCCTTGGGCAAAATACCTGGCCTCATCAAACATACCGTAGGTGGGGAGATAAACCTTGCGGTGGACATGTTTGATAAGACCATCCTGCAGATAGACAGCCGAATTGTAGAAGAGGAAGTCCCTGGTCTCCTCTACAAAACCAAAGGCTATACTGATTCTCTTGCTCAATTCAACAAACTCCCCCATGACCTGGCTTTCCAGGCTCAGGGAGACCTCCGGGACCAGGTCACGAACAAAATAGCCAGTCAGGGAAAGTTCAGGGAAAAGGAGGAGATCGGCAGACTCATTGATAGCCCGGTCTATACACTCTCTATGAATCTTCACATTTTTGGTCATATCGCCCAACGTGGGGGCGACTTGAGCCAGCATGACTCTCATTTTCACTTACCTCTTGGCGTTATGTAACATGGTTGGGTAAAGATTAAGAGAAAATACCTGCTGAAACTGCAAAAGGGCCGAATTTCAGTATTTGGCCCTATCCTGCGAATCTAAATCGGATGGCAAATTGGCCCAAAAATCTGCTTTTTGCACCACTGCCATACTTAATATTAGACAAATCCCCCCTGTCATTGGCTGATTCTTTCTTTCGCTTGACATCCAAGGGAGAACCTAGTTTATGAGACTGCTTACCTGATATTGGACAGCGCTGACGAGGCCGAAGATGCACTCCAGGAAGTCTTTCTCCAAGTGCATAGATCGCTGTGTACTTTTGAGCCTCCGAAAGGGGCTTTCACGACTTGGTTGCATCGGATTACAGTGAACCACTGTCTTACTCGGCGACGCAAGCATCGTCTCACCATCATCTCGTTAGACAGAGTTTCTCCAGCGTCGCTGACCGCATATCTATTATGGGAAGCGTCTCACTTGGTACGTCGGCGACGTCAAGGTTGAGATGATCTCCAACCTGTCCGAGGCGGAGATGTTGAAGATCGCTGAGTCGTTGGCACCAGCGGAAGCAGTAGAAGACAAGCTACCGTACCCGCCGCCTGGCCGAGATGATTGATGGCTTCCCGAATTCTCTGCTGCACTTTCTTGTAATCAATTCGCTCCCAGGCTTCCAGCAGCGGAATGTACTTGGGGTCGCCGCTCGCCTCTACCTTGTCCAATAAGCGCCAGATCAGCCCTCGGTTTCTGTCCTTAAGGTAACTCATATCGAAGGGGCGGTTGTCCGCTGCTAGCATCTCATCGAAGCCACGGAGCAGTTCGTCGGCATAGGTCTCCTTCTCGATTTCCCATCCCTTTTCGGTGTACACCAGCAGCGGCAGACGATAATCGTACTCAATGGCCAAATAGCCATTCAAAATAACCCAATCAATTCGCGCCAGGATCTCTTCTGGAGACAGGTCGCGGTAGAAGCCGTACACGGGGCTTTTGTCAAGCGCCAAATCCAGCACCTCCTTGGCGCACGAGCCCTTCAACACTTTCGCTAGGAGAGTGCGCCCACCGCGCAGGATCAGATCATCCGCGCCTCTCAGGATAGCCCTGATCTCGTCATAAGGTAAGTTCTTGATCCCTTTTGTGTCAAGGTGATATCTGATCCGCTGGACTTTGCGACCCATCTACCATCCCGCTGCAAACTGGCGTTGACCTTAGGGGACACAAGCGACAAAGCAGGCTAACCGACATCGAAGCCAGCGGCGGCGCGAGCGGAGCGAAGCGCCGTCCGCTGCAGCGAGGGGTCGGGCAGCCTCATAGATCTACCGTGCCGAGCGCAACTCCTCTTCAATCTTGTCTGCGACGAACATCTTCAGCAGCGACTGATAGGGAATATCGCGCTTGTTCGCCAGAACCTTGAGCCTTTCGATCATCGACTCTGGCAGCCGAATCGAGATGGTTCGCGTCGTTGGACGCAGGTTCGGGAGCTTAACCTGCTCGACCTGGCGCCAATCAACGAAGTCAGTTGAGTCGTGCGAGGCCCAGAAATCTCGTTCCTGATCTTCGTTTTCAAACCTTGGGACCTTGCGAATCGGCTGCTTCACTCTGGACACGTTCATACTCCTTCCTTTCGCGCCGGCTCATATCTCGAGCCGAGATCACCCGTATCAACTTTTCGCGTATGGTAAAGACCGCGAACAATAAGCGCCCCTGATCGGTCTGGCCCAGCGCATAGAACCTGGGCTCAGCGTCCGAATGCATTACGTCCGAGGCCACCAGCAGTGGCTCATTGAAGAAGACCTCTTCGCATTCGGCTCGGCTGACTTTGTGCTTGATCCAGTTCTTCTCAGCATTGCCTTCATTCCACTGGAAACCAGTGCATTGGAGAAGTTGATCAAGGGGATTCACCACATCTCATGTATACATCAAATATATACGGTTGTCAAGACGGCAGGAAATGAGAAGGGCGCGGTTTGGAGTTGGTGGGTTCCCACCTGAGCGCATGAGACCATGCCTTCGGTGTGATAACTTGGGCACAGTCCGCAGGAAAGCCCACAAATGCCAATCTCATGGTATTTGATTTGCACAATTCTTTAACAAATCAAGTGGACTTTTTATAATTTTACCAAATCATCTAAAGAAACATCCAATCCCGTGGCAATTTTTACCACGGTTTGGATAGTTGGTCTAGTTATAACATTTAATTCAATTCTTGTTAGTGTTGTATTGCATCTCATCCGCCCAAGGCCAGCGAGCCCAGAACGCCGGGTATTACTGTCACTATAGTCCCCAGAATCCAGACCGCTATCACCATTATAGCGCTCTTGATTTTGGGCACACGGCAGGCAACAGTAAAACCTATAGCCAGGACGATGAGATACCAGATGATGAAGATATCAATCCTGGATAGGGTCAAGGCGAGGGGGCTCAGAACGTTGGTTAGTTGGTCTCCTACCACCAGTCCGGAGAGTCCGGGATAGGCAATATACCGTCCCGAAATGGCCACATAAGTTCCCTCTATAATACTCTTGACCAGGAGTGGTAGAGAAGAGACCACCACTACTGTAAGAGTCTGGCTAAAATTTATTCTTTCCCTCATGATCATGGCCAACAGGAGGTAGATGGCCGAAATAAAAGGCCAGTAGACTACCTGACCCAGAACTCCGAAGACCAGGCCGAAGATGAGCATCACTGAAGAGCTGCCCAGAGGATTATTTTCCAACTGCATTTCTATCGCCCTGGCCTGCTCCGGCGACATTTCCTTCAGTCGCTCTCTAAGGATCATTTGGCCAAACTCAGCTTCCAGGGGGCCAACTACAACGGTGTAGAGAATCACTCCTATCAGGATCAAGAGAGCTGGAAGGAAATAAATTTTAAACCCATACTTGTCCTTGACAATCCTAAAGGCCTTGAGGGGGTTGACTAGAACAAATCCCATAACTTTTAAGCTTTCTAGCATTTCCACTCCTTTTCTCCGCTAGATTATTGCCAAACAGATAGAGAGGCCAAGCATGGCACCCTCTCCAGATTCAGCTTACCAAAAGTTGATTCCTTGGAAAACATGCTTTTCCGTACAGCCCAAAAGACTACAAACTCACTCATGTCTCAAAGCATCCAAAGGATCCAGACTGGAAGCCCGCCGGGCTGGATAGATTCCTGCTGCCACTCCTACCAGAACAGCAAAGGTCAGGGCAAAAAAGACCAGCCAGAGGGGCACGTAAAAAAGGCTGACCTCTACCGGCTCGAGTGAGATAGTGTTCAGATAGTATACAGCCGCGAGATCAATAAGCTCCCCGGCACCCCATCCTACCAGGATACCACCAATCCCTCCCACCAGACCTATGGCCGCAGCCTCCAGAAGAAAAATCTTGGTGATATCGTCATTGGAGGCACCTACCGCTTTCATAATGCCGATCTCTCTGAATCTCTCATAGATAGACATTACCAGAGTATTGATGATACCCAAAGCTGCTACCAAAAGAGCAATGGCCCCCATGCTGCCAAATATGGCCTTGATTATGTTAAAGAAGATGTTGAGGAAACTGAACTGCTGTTTCATGGAGAAGGCAGTATAGCCCAGACCAGTGATCTCCCTGGTCACCTCATCCACTTTTTCTACCGACTCTACATATACGTCGAGATAGGCATACCCTTCTTTCTCAATGACTCTCGGATCATTTTTCTGAATAGTGGCTATCTTCTCCACGAGATCAATGGGGGCGTAGGAAGAGTAATCATCCTGGGTGCCTTTCCTTTCCAGAACTCCTATTATCTTCACCGGCATGACTTTAGACTTGCTCTCTCCTGTCTCCAGAGCTTGAGAGATCAACAGTCTCCCCAGGTTGTTCAGCATCTGGATACCTTTAATCTGCTCTTCGGTCTTAGGGTTAAAGAAGGTCTCGGCCACCCGATCGCCCACCACAATGGAGCCCATCTCTTTGAGCCTGAACTTCCTGCCTTCTTTTAGCTCCAGCTTCTCCAGACTATATTCCGTCACACCTACAATGTAGGCACTGCTCACTCCCCCATCCACCTGAAGATCTATCGCCACGTTAATATTGGGCACCACTGCCTCCACACCCTCTATGTCCTTGATCCTATCGATGGCTTTCTTGTTAAGAGCATCGCTCTCCTCGGTACTGGAGACAAAAGGTCCCCCTCTGGAGAAAGAGCCCCGAAAGACGGAAATCTGAGTGAGGGTAGCTTCACTCTCGAACTGCTCCCGGGTTGTTTTCTGAAGCCCGGAGCCAATTCCAACCATAGTCACGATGGCAGCAGTTCCAATTATCACTCCGGCTGCAGTCAGGGCTGTCCTGAGCCTCATCCTTTTCAGATTAGTAAGAACCATTCTGAAGAGATCCGAAGGTCTCAAGCTTATCTTACCTCCTCGATTCGCTCGATCTGTCCATCCAGAAGATGTGCTCTTCTTTGGGCATAATCAGAGATATATCGGTCGTGGGTGACTACAATCAAAGTCTGCCCCATATCTCTATTAATCTTCTGAATAAAAGTCATTATCTCCTTACCTGTCTCGCTGTCCAGACTGCCCGTGGGCTCATCAGCCAGCAGGATCTCAGGGCCAGCCACCAGGGCTCGGGCAATGGAGACTCGCTGTGTCTCTCCTCCGCTGAGTTCGGTGGGATTGTGCCCCATGCGTTCTTCTAGACCTACAATCTTCAGAGCTTCTGTGGCCTTCGCCAGGCGCTCCCGAGGAGGAATCCCCGCAAATATCAAAGGAAATTCTACATTTTGCAGAGCGGTCAGTGTGGGAATGAGGTTGAAAGACTGGAATATAAATCCTACTTTCTTCTGTCTGTAGACAGCCATCTCTCTATCCGAGAGGGTGGAAATATCTATTCCTTCCACTATGATCTGGCCGGAAGTGGGTCGGATAAGACCTCCGATCAGATTGAGGAGGGTTGACTTTCCGGAACCGGAGGGTCCAATCAAAGAAATATACTCTCCCTTTTTGATATTCAGATTGACATTCCTCAGAGCATGGACCACTGCACTTCCCATCTGGAAGTCTCTGCAGATGTCTCTGAGTTCAATCAAAACCTGGTTGTCCTGTTCTCCCATAGCTTACTTGGACTCCCTGGGAATCACCACTATATCGCCCTCCTGAAGCCCGGATTTGATCTCGGTGAACTCTGAGGTGATGTAGCCAGTCTCGATAGTGACTTCTTCGGTCCTCCCACCTTTTCCCCTGACGGTGACTATTTTCTGGCCATCTACCTCTTTTATGGCCTGGTTGGGGAGATAAAGGGCATCTTTCACACCTTCTATGACCATATCGATAGTTGCAGACATACCTGGTTTAATCACCGCCCCTTGGTCATCCTCGATGCTGAACCTGACCAGATAGGTAATGATGCCCTCTGACTCGGTAGGAGTAGGAGCAACAAAGGTAATCTTGCCAGGCAGAGGCAGGTCGGGATAAGCATCTAGCTTTATTTCTACTTTCTGTCCTTCTTTAAGATTTACCACATCTATCTCATCTACGTCAGCCTCCAGATGAAGCTCGCTAAGATCAGTGATAACTATCAGATCCTGAGTGTTGACCCTGGCGGAGAGCTTGAAGTCGACCCGGGCCACAATACCGCTAAAGGGAGCAAATAGCTTGGTCTCAGCCAGAGCGTACTCGGTCTCCCTCACCGAGGCCTGGGCCAGATCCAGTTGGGCCTGGGCATCATCGAGGTTTGCTCTCGCTGCTTCTATCTGGGCAGCCGCTTCCTCCTTCTGTTTAAGTGTATCCCAATAGGTATCCTTCAGTCGAAGCTCAGCATCTTCATAAACCGCTCTGGCCTCATGCACTCGCTGAATGGCGGCAGCTATCTCTGCCTTGGACATTCCCTGCTCCTTTAACTTCCTGAGGTACCGACTGGCATCTTCCACACCGGTCCAGGCCTGCTCCACGTCCTTTTGGGCCATCTGGTAAGCCAGATCGGCCCGCTGGATGACCACATGGTTGTTGTCCAGAGCTTTTTCATACTCGGTCATGGCCTTCTCTACCGCAGCCTCGGCGCTGGCGGCGCTGGCTTTAGCTTTGTCCAGACCTGCTACCAGCTCTTCATCATCTAGCTCCACCAAAAGATCACCTTTATTCACCCGGTCTCCCACTGAAACATAGATTTCTTTGACCACGCCCGAACCAGAATATCCCAAAGAGACCTCCTGCCTGGGGAAAATCTGACCCAGCAGAGATATGCTTGTGCCCAGATCTCCTCTCTTCACCTCCACAGTCTCCTGGTCTAGCTCCACTGTTCCTGTAATCAGACCACAGGCAGTAAGTGTAAAGACCAGACTTAGAGGAATTGCCGGGAACAAATACAGCCAGGAAAACTTGCCTCTCCTTTTCATCACGCTGAGCATCCTTCTTCTCCCTTCAGTCGCTACGATCCAGGCTATTATATCTCGGGGGCGCTGGTGTCGAGCAAAAGATATGCTATCAAAATTAGGACAGGTTATTTTAGCAACGGCTGTCACGACAGAGGGTCAGGGTCGTGAAAACTGGTCCTTTTGAAAAACGGACCTACTCTGCTTTTTCCACTATAATCTTAGTTCCCGAAGATACTTCTTGGAAGATCTTAGCATCTCCCGAGACTTCTCCCACCAGAGTTACCGGACTGGCTGCCCGCGGCTGATCACTTTGGCTGACAGGAGTCGGGCCAAAGAAGATACATAGAGCTGATCCCGGTGGCCAATAACCCAGAGTCCCTACTTCCACCTCCTCCTGTCCGTCTTCCAGCTCCGCCTGCACCGGGATAGGGAAGTAGATTTCCTCTCCCCATTTGCTTCCGCTTCCCTCTATGGGTAGAGCATCCCAGATGGCTTGAGCTGTCCTGGAGTCGTTGAGGAGCGCCTCAGCTTCTACATTGCCAGCTCTGATTCTTATCTTTTTTGGCATTATTCCCCCCTCTCTAGATTAAACTCTTTCTTCGAAGAACTCCAGAGCATGCTCCTCCTCCATTCTACTTCTTCCTCTCGTAGCCGGCCTATCAACTCCATGTTTTCCTTGGCATACGCTGGAAAGAACAAAAGAACCTGCATTTGGTTCAGATTATACCAGACCTGGGCTATAGCATGACAACAGTAATTTTAACCATCCCTGTGCTATAATTCAGGGGACAAACCACCTGGAGAAGAGGTGCAACCCAAATGAAAGTCCTGATAACCGGTGCTACCGGCTTTGTGGGCGGAGTCCTGGCCAGAGAGTTAACAAAAGATGGAAAGTATGAAATAAGAGCACTGGTCCGAAAGGAGAGTAACATAAGCACTATCCAGAGGCTGGATGGCCTGGAGGTAACCTTTGGAGATCTAAGAGACAAGGAATCCCTGAAAAAGGCTCTCAGGGGCTGTAGAGGACTCTATCAGGCAGCCGCCCACAATGCTCTTTGGGCTCGGGATAGCCGGATATTTTACGATGTCAATGTCCGGGGTACCCAAAACATACTGGATGCAGCTTTGGAAGAGGGTGTTGAAAAAGTCGTTTACACCAGCAGCATCAGAGCTCTAGGCATACCTCAGAAAGGGACTTTGGCCAATGAAGAGACCGAATTTAACTGCTGGCACATCAAAGACCATTATATGAAATCTAAATACGTGGCAGAGCAATTATGCCTGAAAATGGCAGAGAAAGGTCTTCCTGTTGTGATGGTCAACCCCACGGGTCCAGTTGGCCCAGGAGACATAAGACCTACTCCCACCGGAAAATCCATCGTGGATTTCCTCAACGGCAAACTTCCTGGCTATCTTGATGGAGGCTTCAACCTTGTAGATGTAGAAGATGTGGCCAAGGGACATATTCTTGCTTTTCACAAAGGAAGGATAGGGGAAAGGTACATACTGGGAAATAAAAATATCTCCATGAAAGAGTTCTTTCTCTTATTAGAAAGAATATCCAAAGTATCAGCTCCGAAGGTGAGAATACCTTATCCTCTGGCTCTTGCTGCTGCTTCTCTCCTGGAACTCTCCAGCAAGATTACTAGAAAACCCCCTCCCCTTACCGTAGCCCGGGTTCAGATCATCAGCAAGTATATCTATTTTGACTGCTCTAAAGCGATAAGAGAACTGGGACTCCCCCAAACCTCTCTAGAGCTATCTCTGGAAAAAGCTGTCAGGTGGTTCAGGGAAAATGGATATGTCCACGTCTAATAGAAACTTCGTGCAATTTTCCCCGGAGGGACATTTGAGAGGTTTGGTGGAGATAGCCGGATTCGAACCGGCGACCTCCTGGGTGCGATCCAGGCGCTCTGCCAGCTGAGCTATATCCCCACCGGGGGTTACCCTAAGATTTTGAAAGCAATGAAATTATACCACACAGCACCTATCTGAAAAATTACCTCAAACTACCGGACGGGAGATACCACATGAAATATAAATCATTTGCACTGTTTTTATGTTGCTAACCGTCTCTTTACTATACTCTGACTCTTCTGTACAATACAAAAAGACTCTCTAATGAGAATAGCAGTGAAATTAAGCGACAAAATCTTTGAAACAAGCAAAGCCTTGGGCGACGAGACCAGGTTCTCTATCTACTCTTACCTTAGCCAACGGTCCCAACCCATCTCAGTTTGCCAACTGGCAGAGGAGTTTTCTCAAATCTACAGTAGCGGATGTTCGTGCATGGCCTTCAGGCGGCGCCAGCGCCGCTCCACCTCAGCTTCAAAAGCGGCCAGAATGTCGGCGTGCTCTGGTCTGGTCAGGTGTCTGGTTTTGCCCATCATCTTCAACCACTCGGCTGCTGGTATGCGCTTACCTCTTTCTTCGGGGTCATAATTAATGGTGGTGATACCCCGCTCTACTTCATAGATAGGGAAGAAGCAACAATCTACTGCAGCCTGGACAACTTCGGTCCCCAGCCGCTCCTCATAGCGCCAGGAAAGGGGACAGACACTCAATACCTTACCGTAAACGAACCCGCCATTTCTCACATACCACTGAGCTTTGGCTCCCTTTCTTACTAAATCTGTACCCATTCCTTCCACACTGGTAAAGACATAGGGAATATGGGTGGCAGCCATGATCTGAGCTGTATCCTTGTGCTGGAAGCTCTTGCCTACCTCGGCTGGACCCACGTGGCTGGTGGAAGTGGCGTGGCCGAGAGGAGTGGCATAACTAAGCTGGTTCCCGGTATTCATGTAGCCCTGGTTATCGTATTCCAGGATGATCATGGGGTGACCCCTGAGGGCCGTCCCAATGACTGGACCCATGCCAATATCCATACCCCCGTCTCCGCTAATCATAATAAAGGTTAGCTCTTCTTCTATAGGGAGCTCTCCTCGACGTCTGCGCTCCCGATACATCTCCACCAGACCGGAGAGGGTGGCAGCCCCATTCTGAAAGAGGTTATGTATGTAGGTTACCCGATGGGCACTGTAGGGATAGGCGGTAGTAACTACCATCCCACAACCAGTCTGAAAAGGCAACACTACAGGGCCTTCAATACCTTTCAAGAACTGGTTCAGCGTGGGAAAGATACCACAGCCAGGACAGGCTCCATGACCGGGTGCAATGCGTTTGGGCATGGCTGTCAACTGGCGGGGAGTGCCCACCCTCACTTTTGGCCTGCCCGTAGCCTCATCCACCTCCACTTTGGTCAAACCAAGAGTGGAGTTCTCCCGGGAAATAGGGGGTTGGAGTGGTTCCAGCTTCGGGTCTGGATGGCCTGGATTAGCACCATGATAATCAAAAGGAATTTCCACCTGCCCGGTTTGGGCAGCCTGCAGGGCCTGGCGAAGAAGTTCCTCAGCATCCTCAGTATAGAAGTCCTTTCCGCCCAGCCCATAAACCCGGGCCAGACATAGGGTTCGACTTTGAGGATCGTCTTTGAGAGCTGCTTTCACTTCTAAGGCCATGTTGCCGCCATGGGCACCGTAGGAGTCGGCCCGATCGGCGATAAGCACTGCTTTGACTCTTTCCAGAGCTTTTCGGATCTCCTCGGCCGGAAAAGGTCTTATCACATTGGGGCTGATGATCCCCACTTTATAGCCTTCGGCTCGAAGCTTATCTACAGCGTCTTTGGCCGTCTCGGCTGCAGAGTTCAGGATGAAGAGGGCCACCTCCGCATCCTCCATGCAGTACTGCTCCACCAGAGGATAATATCGTCCACTCAAATCTCCGTACTCCTGGAATATCTGAGGGAGCACCCGTTCAGCAGCATCCATGGCCTGCTTAAGCTGGTATTTATTGTTAATAAGGTCAGGATCATTCATGTAGGGCCCGATAGTGACGGGCTTGTGGGGATCCAGGGCATGAATGGGTGTCCAGTAGAGTCCGACGAATTCCTGGACTACTCGGGCCTCCTGGAAGTAACGGACCCGTCTTTTCTGGTGGCTGGTAAAGAAACCATCACTGGCCACTATGACCGGCAGACGCACCTCCGGATGCTCGCCCAGGCGAACCGCAATGATGTTCATATCATAGACGACCTGAGGATCCCGGGCTAAAAGGATGATCCATCCCGTATTCAGGGCCATCATAATATCGGAATGGTCCCCCCTGATGTCCAGTGGTCCACTCACTGAGCGAGTAACCACATTAAGAACCATGGGAAAGCGCGTTCCTGACTGTACTGGCAACTGTTCCATGGCATAAAGAAGGCCTTGAGCGCTGGTGGCATTGAGTACTCTTCCTCCTCCCAGAGTGGCCCCATAGCAGATGCCTGCCGCTCCGTGCTCACCGTCAGCGGGAACCATTCTGATCTGGTGCTCGCCGTCCGCATACATCTCATCCACCTCTTCGGCAATCTCGGTAGAAGGGGTGATGGGAAAATATCCCATGAGATGGTAGTTGATCTGCCTGGCCGCAATAGCTGCCATCTCGTTACCCTTTTTGAAATCTACCTTCTGGACTAACTCTATTGCTCGTTCTTCTTCCTGCTCTTCCATTGTGGGGATCGTTGTCTGTGCTCGCATGCTATTCTCCACCTACTCTCTTAATAGAAAACTTCCAGATTGTTTGTCTTCTCGTGAGATGGACACAAATTTACTTTCCTTATTATTGTTATCAAATTGTTACTGTTTAGGGGCACATCACCCGCGGAGGATGGGAAATGTTTTATTAAATGTTATTGTTACTCCGGTGTTGTTACTCTCGTATTGTTACTCTGGGACCCATGATGTCGCCCTTTGATTAAAAAAGTTTTTTCTATGTAGTAGAGAACCTTCCCAACTCGACTGTCTACACCATCAACTTATCTTATCCCAATACCCCGGGCTCTCCGGCTCACCGTAAAGATGGAACTTAGATCTCTCCATGGCCACCAGGGCCTCTGGTGGGCCCACAAGCTCTATGCTGGTTCTTCGCACCAGCTCTGGTTCCTCCCGCTCCATAGTAAGAGCCTCCACCGGGCAAATCTCCACGCACTTGAGACATCCTTTACAATGTTGGTAATCAATACCCTGGAGAACCATAGCTGGCCGACCTCTTTTGTCTACCCCTTCCTCCCACACAAAACAATAGTCGGGGCAGGTCATCTCACATTTGCCGCAATCAATACACTCATCCCGATGAAAAAGAGGGACAAAGCCTTGACGGGAGGGACTCAAGTCTTTAAGAATGGTGTTTCCCGGATTGATGATTGTGCCCCCCAGAGGAACGTTAGCATAGCCCAGAGCAGGGACAAAGCGGGTAAAAGGAATCCAATCGTATTTTCCATCAGGGGCAAAATCTTCCAACACCAGCTCATGATAACCACGGTCAAAAGTTCTGAGATTGGGTTCTACCAGACTCGGATACCTCTGACTGAGAGCGTCAGCAATAGTTTTACGTACAACTTCACGGTCAATAAACCCGGCGGCCTGGGTGATAGCTCCCAGCATGGCCGTATTAAGACGCGTCTTCTCCTGAACAGCAATACCCAGAGCATCAACAACCCCTATTCTTCCCGATGGCAACTGCAAAATATCCCGCATCTCAGCCGGAGTTCGGGTAGTATTCACAACCACAGTGCTCTCCGAAGTCAGCCCTTCAGTAGTCCCGTCCAACCCAGTCAGAGCCTCATGGAAGATGGCCAAAAGATGGGGTCTTTCTACTGGACTGCTGGTACGTACCTCCCGATCAGCCGCGCACAGACGCACAAAAGACTTTATGGGAGATCCCTTTTTCTCCGAGCCATAGGAGGAGAAACTGGCCCCATTTAGACCCTGGCCCAGTACCATAGCCTCCGCCAGAATCTGGCCAGCCAGGTTGGCACCCAGTCCTCCGATGGATTCAAAGCGCATTTCATAGAAACCCAGCTCATTGGTATAAGGCAACTTTGCGGATTCAACCATATGCCACCTACCTCCTATTCGGTAGCCTGCTAAACTTATCCATGTTCCTGATAGTACGCTACCTTCCGCTGTACGGTCAAGGAGGGGCATGTCTCTGTATCTGAGGCTGTCTTCAGGAGCAGCTCAACTTCTGCAGCCTTCTCCTGAGCAAACTCAAGACTCAGCCGCGCCTTGTCTACAGGATTTGAGGCCAAAAAAAGCCGAATCTCTTCAATCAAAACATTCAGAAAGTAGAGGATGCTTTGGGGTGTGATTCCCGGCTCTGGCAGTGCCTCCTGGACCGAATCCTGTGCGAAAGCCTGCACCGGAATTGACCACAGCAAGAGGAAGGCTATGGTCAAGTAAACTAAAATTTTGCTTTTCATATTCTCTCCTTTCTCTTCCCCTAAAGTATGGTTTGCCGAATAGGTCTTTCTATAATGAATAACGTTGAGTGAGGCAAAAATGCACGCAGGACTCTGAGAATTTTATGGATTTACAAACCCGAAAGGCAAAGGAGGACTACTTCAGAGGTCTCAAACATTGGAATGTTAGCCTGACTAGAGGACAATATTCGACGTGCTGACAATCGACCTGGATTATTGATATATTACTCAATATATTGAGTAAAATTTTTAAAAGGTCATTAACATGGCTAAATTGTACGATCGAGATATAAATCGAAGACTGATTGAAAGGATCCTTGAATCACGTCGGTTCATTCAAGTTCTTTACGGGCCCCGCCAAGTTGGTAAGACCACTGCGATCAAGCAGGTTCTCAAAGAAATAGATTTGCCTTCTCATTATGCATCCGCCCATCAGCCAACTTTGAGGAACGAAGTCTGGTTGGAAGAGCAATGGGAGATTGGTCGCTTGAAGGCCAAGGAAAATAAAGCCGCAGTTTTGGTTTTTGACGAAATCCAAAAGGTTTCAGACTGGTCCGAGGTAGTAAAACGACTGTGGGACGAGGACACTTTTAATAATCTTCCCTTGAGGGTTATTTTGTTGGGTTCCTCGCAGCTTCTCATACAAAAGGGCCTTACCGAAAGTTTGGCGGGGGGATTTGAGCTTATCAGGGCCGGCCACTGGTCTTTTTCAGAGTACCAAGATTATTTTGGATGGGATCTGGATACTTATATCTTTTATGGCGGGTATCCTGGAGCTGCTCCATTGATTAGGGAGCCAGAACGCTGGGTGCGCTACATTCAGGATTCTCTCATTGAAACAACAATATCTCGGGATATTTTATTAATGACCCGAGTTGACAAACCGGCTCTTCTTCGCAGGCTTTTTTATCTGGGATGCGAATATTCCGGACAAGTTCTTTCCTATCAGAAAATGTTGGGGCAATTGCAAGAAGCGGGGAGTACAACCACGCTTGCTCACTATTTGGAGTTGTTGAGTGGAGCTGGCTTTGTTACAGGCCTTGGTAAATTTTCAGGACAGGCTGTGCGTCGGCGTGGCTCCAGTCCTAAGTTGCAAGTATTCAAAGATTTCAATCACTTTGGCTTCGTCATCTACATCGAAAAGAATCCGGTCGTCCCCTACCATTTCCAATCCTCACCATCTGGCCAGTCTGCGCCGACTTGTAGATGGCATCAATAATCCTCATCACTTCTATCGCTTGCTCCGCGGGAGTAGTGGGCTCCCGCCCCTGGATAATGCAGTCAATGAAGTGCTTTACTTCAGCATCATAGGAGTTAACGTCCTCCAGCACAGGAGTGATATTTACAGGAATGCCTTGCATATTTTTGTAAATTTCCATGGATGCTGGCTTGGAAATCATCTTGCAGAACTCAACAGGTCCGATCCTGGCTCCTCCCTGAGTGCCGAAAATCTCCCCGTACATAATTTCGTCTCGGCAATGAAGGGTCCAGCTTGTTTCCAGAAAGAGGGTCTGTCCCCTCTCAAACTTCACCAAGGCTACAGCCAGATCCTCTACCCCCCATGCCTTGGGCATCTCTCTGTCAGAGACATTTCTGCTGGAGTCCAGATTGTTGGCCAGGGGCTTATTTTCATTGTCCAAAATGTCGGAGTCCGAAATATAAGAGGCGGGATGAGCCATGTTGGTGGAGCCAATAACACTCATGGGCTTGGGATTACCCATCAACCACCAGGCCAGATCCAGAAGGTGAACTCCCAGATCAATAAGAGGACCTCCTCCCGCTTTCTCTTTTTCAGAAAACCAGCCCCCTGGAACTCCCTGTCTCCTCAACCATCCCATCTTGGCATAGTAGATATCTCCCAGCTCCTGGTTCTCTATAAGTTTTTTGAGCACCTGGCTGTAGGATTGGAAGCGCTCATTGAGGGCTACCATCAATATCTTTTTGGCCCTTCGGGCCAGCTCCACCATCTCCAGGGCCTCCAGGGCGTTCATGGCCAGAGGTTTCTCGCATAGCACATGAAGCTCTGCTTCCAGAGCCATTTTTGTAGCCGGAAGGTGAAGATAGGTGGGAAGACAGATAATGACTGCGTCCATCTCCACTTTTTCAAACATATCCTGGTAATCTTGGAAGAAATAGGGTATGTTGTTCTCCCGGGCCACCCTTTCTGCTTTGTTGGAATCAAGATCACACAGAGCTATAGGTTCAGCCCTCTCTACTTTTTTGACGGCAGGAAGGTGAGCCCCTTGGGCAATACCACCTGCACCTACTATTCCAACACGTAGTTTATCGGCCATTCTGCCAGAGTCCTTTCTAAGCCAGAATTTGATTCTTAGCCAAAAATAGGAGTAATTGGCACCAAACTGATTTTGCCCATTCTAATCAAGAAGTAACCCGCGCAGGTATTTCTGCCCCATGACCAGGCCAGTTTTCACTTTTTCCTCGGTTCCCCACCAGGTGGGATCCTCATGTTCGATGCTGATGGTCCCGTTGAAACCTATTTCGTAGAGCATATCGACAAATTTCTTCCAGTTGACCTCACCAGAGCCCGACATTCTGTAGCGCCACCATCCCTCACCGTGGATTCCTGCCTGCTTGAGAACATCCTCAAAAACCTCGGCATCCTTGGCATGGACGTGAAAAATCCGGTCGGCAAACTCTTTTAGGGGCCTAAGGTAATCAATGCCCAGGAATATAAAGTGGGACGGATCGTAATTTAGCCCGAAATTCTGGCTGGGTATAATCTCGAACATTTTTTTCCACACCACAGGAGAGAAAGCGACGTTATAACCAGTGGCCCAGAAATCAAACATGGGGCAGTTCTCGATCATGAGTTTTACTTTTCTTCTTTCAGCATAATCGACTATTTCCGGAAATACTTTCTCAAATTCTGCCAGATTTTGTTGGATTGACTTGTACTTGTCACCTCCTATGAAAGTACCTACAAGGTCAACCCCCAGCATGCTGGCAGCATCGATGACCTTTCGGAGATGGTTATGGTACTTTTTCCGGTTGCCCAGGTCTGGGTCCAGGTTATTTGGATAATAGGCCAGGGCTGATATCTCAAGAGCATGCTTCTGAAACAGTGCTCTGATTGCCTCTGCCCTAGTGGAGTCAAAGTCCTCCATCTTGATGTGATGTACGCCACCGAATGCCCTGTCTGCTGGCTCGTCTGGCCAGCAGGCTACCTCAAGCCTATCGAAACCATTTTCGCTGGCCCAGGGCACCAATTCCTCTAGTTTGATTTCCGGCATGCAAGCGGTCATGAATCCTATCTTCATGCGCTCCTCCTGTTCAGTTAAGAAGTTCTATCCGAAACCAGACCATTTGAATATTCATTTGACCCTTACCCATCTCCCCCTTTGGCTGCTATCAAGCACGGCATCGATTATTTTCATCTCAAGATGACCATCCTCAAAGGTGGGAAAATCAGGAACATTTTGCAGGGGGTCTTTTCCATCCCGGACGAAGCCATAAAAGTTTCTAACAATATTCTTAAGTCCATCTGGCCAGCCCTCATTGTGTCCACCTGGATAGTCAGCATATCTTTTTGCCTCCTGGCATAGCAAAGAGGGATCCTTCATAAGTTCCATATTGGCCCCATCGCGGCCGCCTATCCATAGACAGTTTGGATTTTCCTGGTCCCAGACCACCGATCTCTTGCTACCATCTATTTCCAAGTAAAGCCGATTCTTTCTTCCTGGGCTTACCTGGGATATGACGCATGAACCCCTTACTCCGTTCTCCAATGCCAAAAGGAGGGCGCAGTAATCCTCGGTTTCAACCCTGTATTTCTCAAGTTGATTTGTTGAATCAGGGGACCTGCTGAAGGTCTCTACTGATGTCTTAGGTCTTGACCTTTCTGGGATAATGGTTTTTATGTCGGCCAAGACCTCGCTTATCTTGAGACCAGTTAGGTACTGAACCAGGTCACACCAGTGTGTCCCAATATCAGCAAAGGCCCGCGATTTTCCGCCCAGAGGTGTCTCTAGTCTCCAGTTATAGTCTTCCGGATACATCAGCCAGTCCTGAAGATAGGAACCATGAACCAGCCTTATGTCTCCCAGGTAACCACTTTGTACAAGGTACCTGGCCTGCTGGACCAGGGGAAAGCCGCGATAGTTATAGTTTACGGCATTGGCCACACCCTTTTCTTTGGCCAGTCCGACCAGTTTTCTAGACTCCCGGGAGTCCATGGCCAGCGGCTTTTCGGAAAAAATAGGCTTGCCAGCCTGGATAGCCGCCTTGTTTATTTGGAAATGAAGATGGTTGGGGGTACAGTTATGAATTATGTCTAGGTTGGGATCGCTGACCATTTCTTGCCAGGAGTGGTAAACCCTGGTTATCCCAAGCCTTTCAGATTGCTTAGTTGTTTTGTCATAGTCTCGGCCAGCAATGCCGGCAATCTCTGCAAATCCCGCCCGCCGAATGGCTTCAATATGGGCCACGCCAACAAAACCGATTCCAATTATCCCAGCTTTTAATTTCTTCACCTTCGCACCTCCGCCAATCACTCTTTAATATGAGAAAGTGCAATAGGGAGTCTGCTTCGGTCCGTCTCTCATAGTGCTGATTCTTCGATCAGTTTATCTACTAGAGATCGAATTTCAAGATGTTCAGCCCATTCATAAATATATTCCATATCCAGATTCTCAGCCTGTACTTCGTATACGCCAAGTGCATCCCTGAATTGCATTTCGCTTCCCCCACTCAGCTTATACCACTCCAATTTCGTAAGAATCACGTCTTCTGGCGTGGCTATATAGGTATCATGCCCAAATATAGTATATTTTCTACGTCTGCTAAAGCAGGTCTGATGATAAGCATCAGTTCTTAAGAACCAAAAATCTGCCTTCAGACCGGTATAGGAATCAATAAGGTTAAACATATCCCTGCGCCTAATTGCTTCCCGAACAGCTTCCTCGTCGAGATAATATCGTGTGCGGTCGAAGCTTTGCGCCAGTCGTGTCGCATCGGCAGGAGCAATGGCTACCACAAAATCGATATCATGGGTGGATCGTGGCTCACCATAAAAACTTGAGGCATTAGAGCCGGTTAGCATATACGGAATATTCAGGTCGTTAAGGATTTGTATGACCGTTGCAAAGAATTCCTCCTGTGACATCGCATCATTCTCCGCACGATTTCTTGTTGGATCTCTTCAGGCGTAATATTAGAGTTTTGGGCTTTAATTCCATCGATCATAATGCTTTTTGCCATCTCAAATAATTCAAATCCAATTCGCATCCGCTGTTCTCCAGTCATCTTCCGAAGAATTTCGATATACCGCTTTCGATTCGGTTCCGACTTTAGGTGTTTGGGGATGTCCATAAAACTTCACGCAAGAGGACTGCCAGTCTTAGCAGGCAGGGGATTTGCGCTTTCTCCTTTCTACTGTACTTTAGGTGTCAATAGTTGACAAACAAATCTCCCTACTCACCATAATAGAGAAGTTCTTTCGGTAGGGGCTCTAGTCAGCCACCACCTTATTCAGATCCTCCATCAAAGGATCAATGTCAATGCCATGAGCCAAAGCTCCCTGCTCAATGCTCTCCCACAGTGATACATGGCAGCCGACGCAGTGAAGCCCATGCATCAGAAATATGGGTACGGTTTGGGGGTATTGATTGACTACTTCTTCTATAATCATGTCTTTGGTTATTTTGCTATTCTCTGGCAATGCCTCCACCTCCCTCTATGTCTATCTACTATGAAGTGTCCACGTCATGATTTGATACTCGCTGATTGCTTTCTCTTCCATCGGCCCTCCTTAAGGCTAATAGTCATTCGGGGGCCACATCCTCGAATGATGAAAATGGGAAATCTATTTTCTAATATCCCTGCTTCCTGTACTTTGACCTTTTCGTACCATCCCACTGTGACTGTCCATGCCCTCCCAATGCGACTGTCTTAGAAGGACCGCCTGACCAATGAGACTTCTACTAACGAGCCTGAGCGTAAAGGGGAGACATCCTCCTCAGCTTGCCCACTACCTCCGGCAGAACTTCCAGGAAGTAATCCACCTCTTCCTTAGTATTAGATCTCCCCATGGTCACCCGTAAGGAGCCATGAGCATCCTCAGCCGTCAGCCCCATGGCCAGAAGAACATGGGAGGGCTCCAGAGAAGCGGAGGCACAGGCTGAACCACTGGATACAGCAATTCCCACCATGTCCAGTTGAAGGACCACAGATTCGCCTTCAATATATTTAAAGGAGAAGTTGGCATTGCCAGGCAACCTCTTCTCCGGGTGTCCGTTATAGCTGACCTCCTCGATCCTCTCCAGGACGCCTGCCACCAGATATTTTCTAAGCTCCTCCAGCTTTTCTACTTTCTCCTCTCTTTCAGCCATGGCTATCTCCACAGCTTTGGCGAAACCCACAATACCGGGAACGTTCTCCGTGCCAGCCCTTCTTCTTCTCTCGTGCTCTCCTCCCTGCATCTGGGGAGTCAGCTTGGTTCCTTTTCGTATATAGAGAGCCCCTACTCCTTTGGGCCCGTGAAGCTTATGACTGGACATGGACATAAGATCCACATTCAGCTCTCCCACATCGGTCTCCAGGGTGCCAAAGGACTGGACAGCATCGGTATGAAAGATTATCCCCCTCTCTCGGGCAATCTTGCCAATCTCAGCTATGGGCTGGATGCTACCCACCACGTTGTTAGCATGCATGATGGATATAAGGATGGTCCTGTCAGTTATGGCTGCGGCTACATGGTCAGGGTCGACAATGGCATATTTATCCACAGGAACATAGGTAATTTCAAAGCCTCTCCGCTGAAGATACTTGCAGGTATTACCTATGGCTGGATGTTCGATGGAGGAAGTGATGATGTGGTTGCCCTTCTTGGATAGAGCTTCAGCAACTCCTTTAAGGGCCAGATTGTCGCTCTCCGTACCTCCACTGGTAAAGATGATCTCCTCTGAATGGGCTCCTATGGCTCTGGCGACAGTCTCCCTGGAAGCCTCCAGAAGCTTCTTGGCCTCCCGACCGGGGAGATGGGGCTCTGAGGCATTGCCGAAGTACTGGGTAAAACACGGTAGCATGGCTTCCACCACCTCCGGAAGGACCGGAGTGGTGGCGCTGTGGTCGAAGTATATCCTCCTCATATATTTCCTCCCATGATCTTTCAGGCAATATGCCAAGAGTGCAAACAAAATAAATCCTGACTAAAACAATCAGGTTTACCTAAGGCTAGCACGGAAGCTCTATTTTGTCAACGGGGTGGGGGTTGGTGATCGTCCTAATTGTCAACCTTTTAATCGGTGGAGTTCTTCCCTGGCTCCTTCATAAACCGCTTCAGTTCTTCTCTCAATAATTCTATTTGAAGTGCCAGCTCTCTGACGGCAAGGGTCAATTCCTTCACAGATTCCTTCATGGGAGAAGAATCTGGATAACCATACGGCGGCTCCCCAGCAGCTATCCGTTGGCTGGGACAGGCTGTTTTCTCATGAACTATCCCACAGACAGGACAGTATCCCTTGTGGGCCAACAACAGACTCCTTCAGTTTCAGCGAAACTATCTTTCGGCGGAACTGCAAAAAACCAATTTCTGGGTCGATTTGCTGTGTGCGATTTAGACTCGCAGATGGCGCCAAACACTAAATTTCGGCCATTTTGCAGATACGCTATCTTGGCCCTACAAAAAGAGACAAGCGGAGGTTTATCTAAGCAGGTATAACACGTTCAAGAAACCTGCGCTCTTTCCCCACATAACTGACAATTACATCGTGCAAAAAGCTTTTCACCCGAAGTTAAAGACCAGCGCTTCCGGCAAAGGGAAACCCCTGGAGGGACTCCCACTCTTCATGGATAGAAAACCCAGAGAAACAATTAAATGGTGGCGAGGCCCGGAATCGAACCGGGGACACGAGGATTTTCAGTCCACTGCTCTACCAACTGAGCTACCTCGCCACGTGGAGAGAGCCGGTGGTTTCCGCCTCCTATCTTCTGTCACAATTTTGAGCAAATCTAATTTTAGCTTCTTTTTCTCCCTTTTACAAGGCGTTGTGATACAAACAAAAAGCACCTCAGCAAAATCGCTTCTGAGGTGCGAAGATAATACTGGCGGAGCCGACGGGATTCGAACCCGCGATCTCTGCCTTGACAGGGCAGTGTGTTCACCAGGCTACACCACGGCTCCGTTAATCTGGTTCAAGGTAAATCCACTAATCCAAAATTACTAATTTAGCTCCACTAATTTAAGTAAAAAGAAGCTTAGAGATCCTCGAGTTCCTTCTTAATATCTCTAATAAGAAAATAATAATATCATGGTGGGCGAAACAGGATTTGAACCTGTGACCTCCTGCTTGTAAGACAGGCGCTCTCCCAACTGAGCTATTCGCCCCTGGTGCCCCCAGGGGAATTCGAATCCCCGCCGCGGCCTTGAAAGGGCCGTGTCCTGGGCCTCTAGACGATGGGGGCTCTGGTGAGCCGGGAAGGACTCGAACCTTCGACACCCGGATTAAAAGTCCGGTGCTCTACCACCTGAGCTACCGGCCCTCTCAAAAGTACAAAGGCCAGCCAGATCCAGTCTAACTCAGGCCATTTCCAGATCCAGCTTAAGCCCTTTCATCATAGCAATAAGAAAGAGCGGGTGTAAAGTCTATAAGAGTGCCTTGGCCTTGTCAAGAGTGTGAAAAGCCAGGCGTGAAAAGCCATTGAAAAGCCATGAGTAGGAGTAGGCACGAGGGTTTCACCGTAGCGATCAGAAAAAGAAGGTCTCGAAGACAGCGCCGTAGAGAATCAGAAGCGTTATCGTAAGCAAAGCTACAATGATGCCGCCTTTATGTTCCCGGCAAACCTGGCCCAGGCCGGAGATACCTTTGGCCGGCCATGACTGGCTGGAGCCTACCAGAACAGGCTTGAAGGAGATCGTTGCACCGCTCAGCTTGGCTCCCACAAACATGCCTAGGGAAGTAGCCAGAATTCTGTACAAAGATTCGATAGCAACCAACTGCACTATAGATGCATTGATCGACATACCATGCCGGTAAGGGCCGGTAAATAACAACAGAGAAATTAGAATGCCCAGGAGAAAGCTGATGAGGGAACCTAGCAGGAGAGCTCCCAGAACCAGGAAGGAGGCTGTGGAAAGAGTATTTCCCACCAGGATGGTCAGAAAGATATTGGCTTCTCCACCCAATCGGGCGGCCTCTCTTATTCCTACCAGACTCTGAATCCATTTATATCGGATAATCAGACTGGAAGTGGTGAAGGGGAAGAGAAAAACCATTATCCATCCCACGAGAAATCCCACTATGTACCATAGAGCGCAGATAAAGATCCATTTGAATAAATTTTTCATTAAAGTACACCCTGGTCTTTTAGCAACTTTGCATACTTTGAGACAAATACTACTTCTGCAAATATTGGTTCAGGTAAATTCTTCTTAGCTGTGGAGAAGACTCTAAGCGTAATGGGAAACGAATCTACCTGCTCTCATTTCTCAGCTTCTGATGATAGAACCTCCTGTTTTGATAGACGCCCCTAAACTGTAGAAACGACTCTGGAACTAAGACCGTATATCCCGTTTAAGACCATAATAAATCCGGCCACCAACAAGATGATGGGCACAGAAACGTATTGAGCAAAAACCCCGGATATCAGCATGGATAGGGGAAACATCAAGCTGGAGAGCATAATCTGAGCGCTGAGGACTCGACCTCGGATCTTGTCGGGAATTTTGTCCTGCAGGATAGTTATGCCCAGAACCTTGGGAGCCGCAAAGAAAAAACCGGAGATGGCTATCAGGCCCATAGAAAGGGCAAAGTTTCTGGAGAGGGAGAAAAGAGAAAAAAAGATGCCCATCAGGAGTACTCCCCACTAGGTTAACTTTCCCTTGGTTAATCTGCTGCCCACTTTGCCAACCACTATAGCCCCTATGAGCATCCCAAAGGAAAGTCCGGACATCAAAAATCCGAAGCCAGCCGCTCCAGCTTGCAAGATCTTCTCCGACAGGATGGGGAAAAGCACGTTTACCGGACCCAGGGCAAAGTTCATTATGGCCATAGTGATAGTCAGAATCAGAATCAGCTCAGTATTAGCCATAAGCCTCATTCCTTCTTTCATTCTGTGTAAGATCTCTCGCCCGCTGACTGATAGAGTGGCGCCCGCTACTCTTCCAGAGCGGGTTATGAAAGAGAGAGAGGCGGCTGAGAAAAGGAAGGAGAAGGAATCCAGATAGAATATGTTGATATTGCCAATAAGCAGAATCAATACCCCAGCCAGGGCAGAGCCGATGATATTAGTGACCTGAGAGGTCATCTGGCTGATGGAGTTGGCAACCACCAGTTGGGGTCTAGCCACCAGATTGGGCACAAACGAGCCCTGGGCGGACTCGAACAGTACCTGAAGGGATGAGAGCAAAAATGTGATCAGATAAATGTGGGCAAGGCGTAATAGACCAAAATAATAGAGAAGAGGAAACATAAGTACCACAAAGCAACGGAAAATATCACAGAGGATCATCAGCCTTTTTCTGTCCCATAGATCCACATAAACTCCCATAAAGAGGCCGAAGAGGAGAGGAGGAAGGGAACTAAACATCATGACCAGCCCCAGATCCAGAGGAGATCCGGAGATGGCATAGGTAAGCCACACCAGAGCGATGAAGTGGGAGTTGTTCCCCAGCACGGAGACTGTCTGTCCTATCCAGAGGGCAAAAAAATCTCGATTGCGAAGAACGGTAAGGAAACCAGGGGCTCGATCCAGGTAAAGTTCTGCTTCTGGCTCCAGTTTCAGAGTTACTCCTCTACAAGGAAGTTTCCTTTTTGTGCGGATTTCAAAAATGCTTCGACGACTGCAGGATGGTACATCTTGCCGCTATTAAGCTCGATCTCCTGTACCGCTTTCTCCAAAGGGAATGGATCCCGATAGGGCCTTTTGGTGGTCATAGCATCAAAGGAGTCTGCTACACTCAAAATGGCCGCCAGAATGGGTATTTCGTCCCCTTTAAGGCCCCTCGGATAACCCTGCCCATCATATCTTTCATGGTGGCTCCAGATTATGTCGGAAATGGGCTTAGTATAGGTTATGCTTCCGGTTATCTCAGCACTAACGGTCACATGACTCTGGAATATTTTTCGAGCTTCTGAAGAAAGCTGTTCCTCATTATTAAGGACGCTCAGGTCGATCTGGATCTTGCCCACGTCGTGCAGATAGGCCGCATTCTTCAGATTGTCGATTTCGAACTCGTTGAGTCTGAGCTCCCGACCGATCTTCTCTGCATATTGTGCTACTCTTCTGGAATGACCTGCGGTGTAGACATCCTTAGCCTCCATTATCCTTACCATGTTAATAATGTTGTCGAGAACACCTTTCCTCTCCCTCAGAGTCAGCAGCCAGATATACTGGGTCAGGATTAAGGGCAGAGTGCTAAATAGAAGCGATACAGATCCAAATCGCAAATATAGAAGGGCAATGCCTACCGCCACGATGGAGACCAGGATATGGAACGGAAATAGCCAGGCATAGTTGTAAAGCCAGGTGTGAATGGCAGACGTTCTCTCCGGGGTAGAGGCCGAGACAGCTATGGCAGTAAGTCCCGTATTGATGACGAAATAGGCCAGCGAAGAGAGAACCACTGCCAGAACTACCTCGCCCTGGAGAGCGAACGCTCCACTCCTGTTAATGGTCTTAAAAATTATCCCTCCTATACCAACGGCCAAAAGGAACTGGCCACCATTGAAAAGATACTTGTACCAGGGCTCTCTGTTCTTGAAATCTGCAACGTGCAGGAGCTGCAGTATAGATATAAGGGAAGCAGTGACAGGTCCGTTTACGAAAAGGCAGGCCATAAGAATACTGCCGGCAACGGACACAGCCCCTGCCTTGGGCAGCATCACTGCGAGATTGTCGGTCACCAATACCAGAAGCCCAAAGGCTATTGCCCCCTCTATGGATATACCAGGATAGGCCTGGTAAACATAGAGAAAAATGCCCAAGCCGGCCAGGAAAACTGAGAGTATATAGGCGAGGAGCCTACCTGATATCTTCTGAGCCATCAACCCTCTATCTTGAAGTAGTACGTGCCCAGATTATAACAGAGGTAGGCTCCTCTCTCAACACAGGCTACTCTGCCTCAGCAGACCCCTTTACCATCTGACGCTAGTGGCTATGCCGATCAGGGAAGCCAGGCCAAGCAGGATTCTGATGATATGTTTCACTTTTTTCACCTCCCAAGTTCCTCATAAAGCATCCTGCCTTCATCCTTCTTAAGGCATTCGTTGTAGGTCCCTATGAATCTGGCCTCATCTTACGAGGCTGTCTAAAAACTCCAATTTCAAAAACTCATCTCCCACTTCGCGCCTAAAAAGGAGCTAATTTCGCATAAAACTTCCCACATTGACCTCAAAATCAGATCTCATGTAGGAGTAATTCCCCACCTTGGGCAAAATGCCCTTAGTTTTTGGACACCCTCTTACCACTTCACACCGGAAACGATGCCAATAAGCAAGGCCAGGCTATGCAGAATTCTGATAATCTACTTCATTTCTACGTCCTACTGAAATTCGAAGAGTAGGTTCCCGAAGTGGTTTCGTTCTCTTTGCCAGACCTAGCTTTACCACCTTACGCTGGTGGCTATGCCAATCAGCGAAGCCAGACTTAGCAAGACTCTGAGAATATGCCTCATTTCCTTCACCTCCCTTTTACAAAATGGGCTCCTCATTCACCTCCTTTTTAACAATATAGTTGTGCCAGGCGTTAACGGGATAATAAGCAGAGTGAAAGGACAAATTGAGTCAGGACGAGTTCAGGCTTCATAAAAGAACTCACAAAAGTAGGATAAAAAGAAAAAACCGACCATCTGGCCGGTTTCACTTTTGGCTCCACAAGTTCCAAGCGTACCAATTATAGAACTTGCTTCTCCGCTTCCAGTAAGAGTACTACCAATATGATGCCACTATCCTCAACTTAGCAAAGGGAAAATTCAAAGTCAACTTAAATGGAGGAAATATTGGGAAGGGTATTGAAAATAATTTTTTCTTTGACAACAATTGTTGTCGATAGGCGCAACCATTGACCTTGGCCAGCTTGCCACTGGCCGAACCTGTTTAGCAAAAAGCAAATGTTCAGTTACTTTGGTGGTAGCCAAATCGAAGTCTTTGTCCCGTATCTAATGTTAACCCTACAACGTCATTTACCTGAATACCTACAATGTGTTGTGGCTCAATTAAAGAAATTGCCCTACATATTGAACCAAGATTCTTAAGTAGCGCTGTAGGGTTAAATGAAAGCTATTATCTCCTCCAGAATCCGGGCTTTGGACCTTGCTCCCATCAATCTCTTCTGTTCTTTACCATCCTTGAATAGAATCATAGTAGGGATACTGCTAATCCCATAGCGGGCTGCTATAACCCTGTTGTCCTCCACATTCAGTTTAGCAACCTTCAGCCTGTCGCTCTCCTCCTCGGCCAGCTTTTCCAACTCCGGCGCGACCATTCTGCAGGGGCCACACCAGGCAGCCCAAAAGTCCACCAAAACAGGAGTAGGGGAATCAAGTACCTCTTTCTCGAAGTTGCCGTCATTGACTTCCATCGGTTTTCCGTTTCCCAAAAAAGACACCTCCTGGCTATCTTTGTCCTGTATTATACCCTACGTAGGTAGGGTAGTTTTTCTCATAATACAATTCCCTTTTCCCTCCGTCAAAGCCCGGTGGGCAGGTCAGGTAATTACCTGGTAATATAGTGTCACGAACAGCTCGCCCCAACAGGGGTCAGGGGCTGCAGCTCTCCCTCATTTCCCTAATGGCTTTCTCCACATCCGGCGCTCCGAAGATAGCCGAGGCAGCCACCAGGACATTGGCGCCTGCCTCCACTACCAGAGGGGCTGACTCCTTATTTATCCCACCATCCACCTGGAGATCAATCTCTCTGTTGAGCTGATCAATCATTCTTCGGGCTTCTCTTATCTTGGGCAGAATATCTCTCTTAAAGCTCTGGCCCGAAAATCCAGGATCGACGGTCATGACCAAAAGCATATCTATTTCGTCAAGAAACTCCTTTACCGTACTCAAAGAGGTGGCTGGTTTAAGAGAAATACTGGGCTTAGCACCGGCACCTCTGATCCTGGATATAATTCGAGAAGGATCTTTCAGGGCCTCTATGTGGACAGTTATGATATCGCTGCCGGCCTCGACGAATTCATCCAGGTATCTCTCCGGGTCAACAATCATGAGATGAACATCGAAGACCAGAGCAGAGTATTTTCGGATTGATTTTATAAGAGGAGGGCCAAAACTTATGTTAGGAGCAAAGACTCCATCGATGACATCTATATGCAAGTAGTCGGCCCCCCCTTCCTCCACCTTTCTTATCTCATTGGCCAGACATCCCAAATCAGCGGATAAGATGGAAGGAGAGATCTTTATCTTCATTATTGCCCTCCTCAGTATTTTTTTGACGTATCTTTTAGAGTATGTTTTGGGCGCTGCGAAAAGGGCGAACTACCAAATCCCGCACTCTCCGTCGGCCCTGCTTTGCCTAGTTATTTTGGTTTTCACCGCAAGTTCTAATCCCTGGTATCCCGGCCATTCTCCTTGCGGCTCTGCCTCCCTTATTTTAGTCTCAATCACCGCAGGCAGCAAGCCAAAGATCTCCTACAGTCTTTCCACTTAGGATTTTGGTAGGTGTTGGTTGTAGGTAAGGGTTGGCTAGTAAGTAGGGGGCCGAAGAAGTGGAGAATCCGTACCAATCCCCGAGCCAGCAAAAAGAAAAAACAGGATAGGGGTATGCACTTGACTCCCGTGCCTACAATATGTAGGTCACATTTTATTCTCGGAGCACAACATATAGTGATTACGTCAGTCAAGTGGATACCCCAATAAGCAGGAAATTTATCTCTTGCATTATAACCGATTGTATGCTATATTAACTGGTAATAACTGCAAGGGAGGTGATTTGAGTTCTCTTTTGATCCCAAATTCCCTGCTTCAGCGTAACATCGGAAAGGAGTTCTTTATGTACAGATGTAAGATCTGCGACAATACCGACTTTTTCGAAGGGCATGTGCTGGAAAGTGGCAGAGCCAGAATCTCCCAGATGGAAGACGGGAGCCTCTCCTGGTGTTTTTACCTGCCGGACGACTCTGGTCTTGTTGATATCCATCCCAGAAGATGTGGAGTCTGTCACTCCGAAGATCTGGAAAGGATGGGGCTATCTATGGCCAAATGGTCCTAGAGACATTTTCTATAAGCCACTCTTCCCCTATTTCATCGGTCCGGCTGATGGTAGACCCATGGTTCAGAAGAAGGCCGGAAATGGCGAAATTGAACAGAATGTGGAAAAATAAGGCTTTTTGGGGAATAAATAAATTTTATCATTGAAAACATCTTTTCCAAATTCTCTGTCTTGACAACAGAGGATGATGGTGGTATTATTCACCATGCTGAGAGACAGGAGGCAACGCAGTTACCTTCGTGGTAAAGGCAGTCCCTGAGAAAAGTCTTCTCAGCGAACCCCAGAGGCCCTGAGGGGTAGAAATGCTCCGGAGGTCACTGGGGTTTTTATTTCTCAAAGAGGGAGGGGACGACAGGTGGCTGGAGGAAAAAGCAAGGGCAAGGGGAAAGGCAAGGGCAAGGGCAAATAGCGGGCAGAAATAGATGGCTATAAGAGTTAGGTAGAGTTTTCCGAAGATTGGCCAGATTCTGCTGAAGCAAACAAAGTGGGATTCCAGACTCTGTTCCACCTAAGTATGAAGGTTTGCCCGTTCCCTGCAATTACTTAAGCCTAGAAATCACTTTCAGGCCAAAAGCTCATCTTGCGATGAGCTTTTGGCCTTTTTGCTCTTCTTCCGGCGTCAGGAGTGATTCTAACCCATTCTATAGCCGGGACCTGTGCGCCAAGAGAGTTACCCCTGCTTACCCTTAATGGCAAATACTTTTCTGGTGTACATTTATTGAAAAACCAAAAGTCAGGTGGGATAATAGAAACAGATTCAGCCCATCATCCCAAGGAGGCGATCGAAATGGCGCTGACAGCGTATGTCCTAATCAATGCCCATCCCGGGCAGACAGGAGAGGTAGCCACGAAAGTCAAAGGGATCACCGGCGTAAAAAGTGCCCATGCCATCACCGGCCCCTTTGACGTAATAGCCTACGTGGAGGCCGAAGATCTGAATAGTCTGGGACGGACGGTGATCTCCGAGATTCAGGCCGTAGCGGGAGTTGCCAGGACAACTACCTGTCCGACAGTAGAGCTCTAGAACTACCCCAAGCTTTATTGCAGGATACTGCTTCTGTTACAGGAAGATATTATACTTTACCTTTCAGCGAGCGGGGAGAGACCAGGCAAGGAAGATACGGATCTCCTGTGAGCTTGATGGTGTATTGGAGGAGAGTCTTTTTGCGCCCATCGGCGTGATCATACTGATCAGGATTATCAGGATCTGGGACGAGAGGCGGGTTTTTCCTTTCCCCGGTTCTCGTAGCCGTAGAGAGGATAAGTGTACCAGGTAGCTGCCCTGATTTCACCAGGAAAGATTGTTCTGCAGAGCCGTTCTTACCCTGACTTAGGTGACAACGAGGTCCTCGTCCGAATGGCCTGGGCAGGAGTCTGCGGCACAGACCTGGCTATATTCTCCGGCCACTACCAGGTAGCTCTACCTCTGGTCCTGGGACATGAGTTCAGCGGAAGAGTGGAAGATGTAGGAAGTAGGGTCTCCCGGAAATTGCTGGGCAAGCTGGTCACCGCTGAGATCAATAACTCCTGTTTGGCCTATCGTTCACTGGATCCGTGTCCTGCCTGCGCCAGAGGTCTCCCAACCCACTGTGCCAAAAGAACCACCCTGGGCATCTGGCGCTGGGATGGAGCTTTCGCCGAGTTCATTAGAGTTCCTGTGGGCAATATTCACATCCTGCCTCCAGAGATCTCCCCCAAAGAAGGGATCTTTGTTGAACCCCTGGCTGCCGCTATCCAGACTTTCGAGCTTACCAAGATCAACCCTGGCGATACAGTGGTTATACTTGGTATTGGTAGGCTTGGAACTTTAATCTGTGCTGTAGCCAACGCTCAAGGTGTAAGAACCATTGCTGTCTCCCGCTCCAGGGATAAGCTGGAGAGAGGAAAGAGATATGGGGCAGGGGAAGTCATTGACTCCTCTATCCCGGATCCCATAACCAGGGTTAAGGAGATTACTTCTGGCCTGGGTGCCGACATAGTGGTAGACGCCACTGGCTCTCCCCAGGGACTGGAACTGGCCCTAAACATGGTCAGACCTCGAGGAGCAATTATCCTCAAGACCACTTCCGGTGTGCTGGCCCAGGGCCTCGATGTCACCAGGATTGCCGTGGATGAAATTAGGATTCAGGGTTCCCGCTGCGGTCCCTTTGATAAGGCCATAGCTATGCTCAAAGACAAGAAGATAGATGTTGAACCCCTCATTTCCGCTGTCTATCCTCTCCGCCAGACCGAACAGGCTATCAGGGCAGCAGCCAGGGAGAGCAAGGTACTGATAGAAAACAGGCTCTAATAAGACCTAGAGCACTCTCCCCTGTGAGTTGCGCCTTTTGAGAGCTTTCAACTTCTCCACCTTTTCTCTGCTGACTACTGCTGTAGTTTTTGTTCTTCTGGGTGCCTTTACGAGGATGCAATTTTAATGTAATATAAGGTATTTATTGCGGCGGAGTTGGACGTACTTACTATGTCGTCAGAAATCATCCTCGACAAATGGACCCATCTATATTCGGAGAGGACCAAAAACATGAGGTCCTCCGAGGTGCGAGACCTCCTGGACGTCACTGCCCGATCGGACATTATCCCCCTGGCCGCGGGAGCACCTTATGTCAAGGCTCTGAACTTCCGAGACATCGAAAAGTATGCCAGAAAAATCATTGCCGAGGATGGCCTGTCCGCCTTCCAGTACGGTCCATCGGGGGGGTTTTATCCCCTCAAGATGTGTCTCGTCGATGTTCTGAAGCTGGACGGAATTGTGGCCTCTCCTGATGATATACTCATTACCGATGGGGGGCAGCAGGCTTTGGACCTCCTGGCCAAGATTTTTATCGACCCCGGCGACATAATCATCGCCGAAGTCCCTTGCTACGTGGGTGCCCTGAATGCCTTTTTGTCCTATCAGGCTCGTGTAGAAACCGTTCCGGTGGATGAAAATGGCCTGCAGATCGAGATTCTGGAAGACAAGCTAAGCCAGCTTAGCCGGGAAAAAGAGATCAAGTTCATCTACACTGTCCCTAACTTTTCCAATCCCAGCGGAGTGACTCTGAGTTTTGATAGGCGCAAGGAACTGGTCTCGCTAGCCAGACGGTATGGAACCCTGATTATTGAGGATAATCCTTATGGCCGTCTTCGCTTTGAAGGAGAGCACCTCAAAAATTTAAGACAACTGGATGAGGAGAATATCATCTATGTAGGAACAGCATCCAAAATGTTCGCCCCGGGCCTGAGAATCGGCTGGATCGTGGCCCCCTTCTCTATCCGGGAAAAGCTGATTCATGGAAAGCAGGCGGCTGATCTTTGCTCATCCAATTTTACTCAGAGACTGGCCTTCGAATATTTCTCCGACCCCCGCTGGAAGAATACTTTGAAGAAATTCATCTCCATCTATAAGGAACATCGAGATGCCATGCTGGGAGCTCTGGAGGAACACTTTCCAGAAGAGGTAACCTGGTCCCATCCAGTAGGAGGTTTCTTCACCTGGGCCACACTTCCTGAGTATATGAATACCACAGAAATGTTAGCTGAGGCCATAACTAATAAGGTAGCCTATGTACCGGGTCGTGGTTTCTATCCCGATGGGTCAGGAACAAACTGTATGCGTCTGGCCTTTTGCACGGTAGAGTCGGAACAAATTGAAGAAGGAATTAAAAGACTGGGAAAGATAATCAAAGAGCAGATGAGGCTTTACAGGTCATTCTACAGAGGCAAAAAGTAAGAAACTGGAACAACAAGGAGACAAAGCACATCTTGCGAAACTGCAAGAACTAGATGTCAGGTCCATTTGGTGTCCGATTTAGATTTTAAATCTGTAAGGAGGCAAGCATTGGAAAAATACATTGCAGTTCTCATGGGCGGCCGCTCTCTGGAGAGGGAGGTTTCTCTGAAAAGCGGCCAAAAGGTGACCGATGCTCTCTTGAGAAGGGGTTATCGGGTGGTTCAAATAGATATCGATGAGAATCTGGTAGATAACCTTCTGAGAGAGGAAGTTGACCTGGCCTACACCGCCCTCCACGGCAAGTACGGCGAGGATGGAGTCATTCAGGAACTTCTAGAGATCCTGGACATACCCTACACTGGACCTGGTGTCTTCGCCAACATTATCAGTTTCGATAAGATCATCTCCAAAGAGATGTTCTTACAAGAGGGTATTCCTACGCCCAAGTTCTTTGCCCTCAGCTCGGACACCTTTAAAGAGATGGGGGCTGCCAGCGCCCTGAATCATGTGGTGAAGAAGATAGGCCTGCCTCTGGTGGTTAAACCTGCTGCCCAGGGCTCGTCTCTGGGGATCAAGATAGTCAAAAGCGAGGAAGAATTACCCAACGCTTTGATCTCTGCTTTCAGTTACGGCAAAAAGGTAATCATAGAGGAGTTTATCGCGGGGACCGAAGTGGCAGTCAGCATCCTTGGAGAAAGTAAGCCCCAGGCATTACCTGTGGTAGAAATCGTCCCCAAGAGCGAGTTCTTTAATTTCAAATCCATGTACACCGCAGGTATGACCAACTACTTCGTTCCGGCCAGACTTTCGGAAGAAATCTTAAGGAAAGTGGAAGAGACTGCTCTGCGCACCCACCACGCTCTCAAGTGCACCAAACTCTCCCGAGTAGACATAATTGTAGATAGAGATGGGACTCCCCAAGTCCTGGAGCTGAACACCAGTCCGGGGATGACTGAGACCAGCCTGTTGCCCATGGCTGCCAAAGCCGCGGGGATGGAGTTCGATGACCTGGTAGAAACAATAGTGCGGATGTCATTGCCCGTTTAAAAAGAGAGACCCTGGCCACTTTCCTTTGCCGCCCTACTCCTGGTATAATAACTCGCAGAGAGGAGTTGGCCGGAAGGGAGATTTTTCCCTTCTATCTAACCAATAGACCTCAAAGAATAAAACCCGGCGAAGAGCAAAAGGTAAATCTTGACCCTGCAGGGCCCTGTAGCTCAGTAGGATAGAGCACAGGTTTCCTAAACCTGGTGTCGGCGGTTCGATTCCGCCCAGGGCCTCCAAGTTTCTGGATTTTGCGTCCCTGTAGCTCAGTGGATAGAGCGCAGGTCTCCGGAACCTGAGGTCGGCGGTTCGACCCCGCCCAGGGACGCCAATGCTTTGCCTTCTATCTGCGGTCTAGTTGCAAATTCCAACTATTTCGTGTTAAACTGAACGTTGATTAGATATCTCTTAAGAAGACGGAGTTTAGGCGTATCGCTACGATTCAGAGATGAGATTCAAATGCACAGTACCCTGGCATTGACACCAGAGGAGGTCGCCGAGAGGCTTGGTTTGAGTCTCGACACCACTTATCGACTGTTAAGAGAACGAAGAATATCTGCCAAAAGAGTAGGGCGCAGATACGTTGTTCCCTTGGAAGGCATCGCTAGCTTCCTGGAGACCGTAGAAGAAGAGACGCAGGAAAGCTTGCTCCATCAGATGATCTCATTGGGGGATCTTTATCTCAGAAAAGCGCAGACTGAGGGGCTCAAAGAATATTATACCCTTGCCATAAGCAAATATAAAAAGGCCGCGGCCCTTGCTCCCACTGATCCTTTGCCCTGGTATCAATTAACCCGAGCCTTGTTGCTCGCGGATCAAGAGAGTGAAGCCAAAGAAGCCTTCCAGTATTTACAAAAAGCCCAGGAAGTTACCAGGGAGTACCTCGGCAAAAAATTGGAAATAGACTCAGCCCTGCCATGATCCGGGCAGTGCTGGATACTAATCTTCTTGTCGACATCGAGCTGCGGAGAATCGAGCGCTACGCGCCGATAAAACATGCCGCTATTAGCCACAAATTTGTAGCTCTTACGAGCCTTTCCATTATCCAGGAATTCGAGAGAGCTTTGGAGAGAGACTCAAGGCTCATAAAATTGCGACAAGATCGTAGTGTAACCATCAATGATCTGAAACGTGAAGTCCTCTCGTATACTCAATTTGCAGGTGGGTTTGATTTCTTCCGCCGCGTTCTGAAGGAAGATCCTGGTGACCAACACGTGGTAGCTTCTGCGCTTGCAGGCAATGCTCAGTACATTGTAACAAGTAACCGCGCACATTTTTTAACCGTAGGGAGACTCACCCAGAACCGAATCAAAATCATATCACCGGAGGAATTTATGGATATTTTGGAGAGCAAGTTCGGGGGCGAAAAGAAAGGCCTTCGTTCTGAAGGTAATCCAGCTCTATGAGGAGAATGATGCGCAAACTGTGGAAGCAGACCATCCTGGATGAGTACGTCGAAGGAAAGATCTCTAAAAAAGAAGGCTGTGAAGCTCCTAGGGCCTGAGCTCGTCAAGCTGCTTGACGAGGAGAAAAGATTTATCTTGAAGGACATCGGATGGGGCCTATCGGATGAATGAGATCATCATCGATGCCGGCCCTCTTATCTACCTCTTCCAATCAAAGCTCTTCCACATTCTTGAACTTTTCCCAAACTTACATACATGATTTGGAACTTCGCAAGGCTTCGGAGGCCTTGGGGTTGGAGACTTATGGATCTTTGGGTGTCATCCTTCGCGCTTACAAGAGAGGGAGGCTTTCACTTTCTGAAACGAAAGAAGCCTTAACCAATCTTTTCAGCATTAGCTCTCTCTATCTCAGTGTCAAATTGCTCAATCAAGTTCTGGCGGAGCTCTCCAAAGAAAAAAATCCATAGAACTCCCTTTAAACATACCACCTGGCGATTCACCGATACTTCCACATCTCCTTCTTTTCTCTTCTACAAGTCTTTGAGCTTCAAACTCGCAAGAAAGCAGGGTTTGGGGTATATGCACCGTCACAATACAGCATGTAGCCACTCATATGCTTGGAATGCTTCCCATTGAACCACCTCTGCCTTCTCAAGGTTCATCGCCTGTGCCAGGACTTTTAGGAGCTGACGTAGTATTGGTCAGATGAGGAGCGATTTGTCTTTTGAATCGTAGTAGAATATCTCATAACCTTTGCAATATAGTTCATAGACTATATTCCATCGCAAGAAGATAATATGATCCGCGAATTGCCTCAGATAAGAATCTTGCTGAAAATGCTTCTCAAAAAGGAGAGGTATTCAAACCGCCAGGGAAAATGGGACCTTAAATCCAAAGTAAATGCTCAAAGGGATAACCCTATTGGTTGATCCTTACTTAAGAGTTCGAAAGGATTCTTATCTGAGACAACACGATCCACGAGTTTGGCAACAAGCCCAGGTCGTGAGGGTACAACACAGCGTCTCGTGGCTTGGCGAAGCTCCTACGCTATCGTATAATGTTATCGTAAGAGGAGAATATGGATAGGCCCGAAGCGCATGATATTGCCTAGCTTCTCTCCCTTCTGTCGAAGAATCGTTGGCCT
>NZ_BLRZ01000002.1 GCF_013281975.1 Candidatus Hakubella thermalkaliphila
TGTCTCATAATTGATTAGCGGTTCTCCTTTCCAGTTCATACTGATAAAAGAAAACATTCTGTGTTCTATTTTATTCCATTTGCTTGTTCCTGGCGGATAATGGCAGACGGTAATTGTTAGATTAAATTCACCGGATAGTTTCTGCAAATATAATTTCCATGCCTTTATCCTGCTGCCATTACTTCCGCCGCTATCAGCGCAGATCAGAAGTTTTTTTGCTCCCGGGTATTCCTGCCTCCCCATCAGTTTCCACCATCGTCGGATACTCTCCACGGCGAACTCCGCTGTATCATGTGTTATTCCAACATTTACCATGCCCTTGTTTCTCTATACATCATATGTTCCGTAAGGAATTGCTTTGCCAATACCCAAATTAGGAAAGTCATGTGACAGAACCTCTCTCTTTTTGTCTTTCTTTCTCCAAGCTTGTCCTGCATTTTTGAACTCACCAACATTTTCTTTTTTCTTTGTATCCACTGAAACAACAGGGGCTTTATTTTTAATGAAGTCCTTAACTTGCTCATTAATATACTTGAACTGAGCATCTCTGTCAGGATGTTCTTTCCCCTCTTTTGTTTTTACATTTGCCTGAAGAGAATAACCCATTTCCTTCAACATTCGACAGACACTCATTGCGCTCATGGGGTGCCCAAGGTCGACCATCTCATCTGCAATTTTGCGCGTAGATTTTCCAGTCCACTTCAACAGGCTCATCGGATCCCCTGCTGTATTCTCATCCATAATGTGTGTAAGATCTTTTACAAGCGCTGAATCAAGATTAGTAAGTCTTTTCCTCCCTCCTCCTTCTTTACGGATTTTCCCTTCCGCTATCTTTGATAAATCCTGGCCACTTTTTAATTCCTTCATTCCTTTCAGGATGGTAGGCCGTGATAGCCCCGTTAACTCGGACATTCGCTTTAGCCCACCACGCCCCAGACTTATCGCCTCCTTGGCAACATACCAGCGAGATTGTGCTTCATTCAGAGTTGATAATACTTTCAGCATAACTTCTTCTTTTATCCTTTTCTCCATGCTTTTATTTTAGCATGGCCGGTACAAAAAGTCAACTTTATTTTGTTACAAGCCCTAACAACCGCATCAACCCGATAGGGCGCTTCGCGCCCCGGCGAACGGGTGATCAAATTGGGCGTGGTTTCTGTCTTGAAGTTGGCTTCAGTTCGACCGCCGCGCCGTGCGGGTTATGCGGAGCGTTCGGCGGACAGGAGAGGCATCGGTTTCCAAATGAAGAGGTCACCGAGGGAGTCGTTCCCGACAGACATAGCTCGCAAGCTGAGGTGGTATGTCTACAGACTCATCGATCTGCGAAACGGAGAGACCTTCTATGTCGGGAAGGGCCAGGGCAATCGCGTCTTCTCTCTCATCCGCGCCGAGCAGGGCCTCGACGGCGATGATCTCGACAACAAGATTAAACGCATAAGGAAGATACGCCTTGCCGGTTTCGAGGTCGCTCACGTGATTCATCGGCACGGCATGGACGAGAAGACAGCGTTCGAGGTTGAGGCGGCGCTCATCGACGCGTACCCTGGGCTCACCAATGTTGCGGGCGGGAGGGGTAGGAACGACTACGGCGCGATGCACGCCAAGGGATCATTCGCCGCTACGCTGCCGAACCTGCAGTGTTCCGGCACAAGGTCTTGCTCATCAGCGTCAATAGGAGTGCCGCTGAGACCTCGCTGTACGAGGCCACTCGATACGCGTGGAAGATCAGCCAGTCTAAGGCCAAGCAGGCGGAAGTCATTCTCGCCTCTGTCCTTGTGGCGCGTAAGGATAGCAGGGTCGAAACCGAGCATGGGGAACGGGCCTGGAACGAGGTGCATGAATGATGAGAGAGGGCGTGTTGCGGTATGATGCCGATTTGGATCGATGGTGTTATGATGAAGGGGATGCTCGAGAAAGTCTTTACTGCGGAGAAGTCATTGCCGTCCGAATTACGGATCATTTCCTCTGGGGGCGTGTGGAAATGGATAGGAGAAGAGATTGGTACTGCATCTTCCGGGGTAAGAACGAAACGGTAGTCACCTTGAGGAAGGGAAATTGGTATCCGGCAAGAATGAAAGACTAAAGCGAAATAACTGGCTTGTTCCAAAGCGGACAAGCCCCTTTTTTCTTTATGATTCCGCCAATTTACGTTAGCATAGAGCCGTCAAACAATGCTGGTGTTAACAACCGTTTTAGTCGCCGCAAGTTTAAAGAGCAGTTGTTCAACACCTGATACTCATGAAACCCTCATGTCATAGGTGACGCAAAGGAGCATAAAATTTAAGATGCATTTTCAGAGGAAAATGATTACAAAGAAAGGAGACAAACAGTGCGAGCAAGCGATATCCCTGACATCACTAAATTAAGTACGCCGGAAAAGATCCTATTGGTTGAGGATATTTGGGACAGCATTGTTTCAGATGAGTCTGTCGTCTCAGTTCCCCAGAGCCATATGGAGGAGTTGGACAGAAGGCTAAGAAGATATGAATCTGCGCCTGGAACCCTTTTATCTCTTGAGGAACTTCGGACAAGAATAGAAAGAAGGAAATGACATACATCCTCCGTTTCTTCCCGATGTCGAGGAAGATGCCATCGGTGGATATGTATGGTATGAAGGGAAATCACCGGGGCTCGGGGAGAAATTCCTTCGGATATTTTACGCCTGCGCCAGTGAGATTCCTCGGAATCCACTGCTTTACCCGAAAGTTTATAGCGAATTCCGGCGCCGTCTGCTTAGAAGGTTTCCGTATGCTATTTACTTTACTTAGAAAATGCTTGATATTTTCATAGTTCACGGGTGATGGCCCCATCATGGCAATTATGATAAAAGAAAACCAGGTTGTTGTGATCGGGTTCTTTCATTGTGCACGTGATCCCCGTAGTGTCAGAAAGAAACTCAAAGATCGAGAAAAACCAGAAAGACCCTAACAAGCGCATTAATAATTGCGACCATTTTCCGTTGCATTTAAATTTGAAGGAAGGTATCTAAAATGGCTTCACTCAAAGAGGTAACTATAGAAACTATAAAGCGGTTACCTGATGAGTGTTCACTGGAAGACATAATGCATGAGATAAACTTTGTTGCGTATGTTCTTGAAGGACTTAGAGACGCCGAAGGTGGAAAATTGTTGACTACTGAAGAACTTCTCAACAGAGTTGAACAATGGGCAAAATAAGATGGACAGAAAAGGCGAGTAGTAATTTAAAGACAATTTATGATTATATTGCCAGAGATTCTAAGACCTACGCTTCTTGATTTATAAAATCTCATAATATCAATTTTCATGGTTGTTGGTGACCCGTTAGAGCCATGAATGTTTTCTAAGTAATTGTCATTCGGGGGCCGCACCCTCGAATGATAAAAATGAGGAATCTATTTTTTAACTGACAATTCGGTATCCTGGAGATTGGCCATAGGGTATTATCCTATTAATCTAAACATAACCCATAAGTCCTGCCTGGTCATTGGCGGAGGAAAAGTGGCTCAGCGCAAGGTGGAAGGCCTTGTGGAGAGTCAGGCTTCTGTGACCGTGATCAGCCCCTCCACTACCAGAGCCCTGGATACTCTGGCTGCCCAGGGATTGATCAGGATAATTAGAAGGGAATATCGGCAGGGAGATCTGGAGGGAACCTTCCTGGTCATCTCTGCCACCGATGACGAGGAGATCAACCAGGCCGTCTTTGCCGAGGCTGGCGAGAAGGGCCTTTTGGTCAATGTGGTAGATCAACCCGAGCTTTGTAATTTCATTGTTCCCTCTGTGGTCAGGAGAGGAGATTTGGTAATCAGCATTTCCACCAGTGGCAAGTGTCCAGTTCTGGCCAAGAGGGTCAGAAAGCAGATTGAGAAGCAGTACGGTCCGGAGTATCAGGAGTACTTATTACTTCTGAGCCAGGCCAGGGAAAAGATCAAGGCCAGCTATAAGACGGAACAGGAGCGAGGAAAAGCTCTGGAGAGGGTTATGGACTCGGGTATACTGGAGCTAATCAGGGTGGGAAAGAAAGATCTGGCTGAGGAAACTATTGAGCGATGCATCTAATAATGGTAGGTCTCAATCATAGAACTGCTTCGGTGGAGCTTCGGGAGAAGCTGGCTTTTCCGGAATATGGCCTGGGCCCTGGGCTGGATAAGCTTAGGGAGTACCCCCATATCAGCGAGGGGGTGATTCTGTCCACCTGTAACCGCACCGAGGTCTACTGTGTGGTTGACGATAAGGAGAAAGGCCGACAGGATATCTTGAATTTTCTGGAGTCCACCAGGGAGATCGACCAGGAAGCCTTTATCCCTTATACCTACACTTATGCTTCCAGGGATGTCATCCGCCATCTCTTTCAGGTTGTCTCCAGTCTTGACTCCATGGTGGTGGGAGAACCCCAGATCGCCGGGCAGGTTAAGAATGCCTATCAGGCTGCTCAGGGGAAAGGATGTACCGGACCCATTTTAAACAGGCTGTTCGGTCACGCTCTTTCCGTAGGCAAGAGGGTCAGGACAGAGACAGGTATAGGTTCAAAGGCTGTCTCGGTGAGCTACGTGGCTGTGGAGCTGGCTAAGAAAGTCTTCCCCAGATTGGAAGGATGTAAAGCCTTTTTGGTTGGTGCTGGGGAGATGGGAGAGCTGACAGCCAGGCATCTGTTGGACAATGGAGTTCGAGAGGTGCTGGTAGCCAGCAGGTCCCTGGAAAGAGCAGAGAGACTGGCCGTCAGATTCGGAGGTCAGGCTGTTCCCTTCATGGATAGCATCAGGTACATGGCTGATGTAGATATCGTCATAACCTCCAGCGCGGCCCCTCACCATCTCATTACCGAGAGAGATGTCCTTGCGGTGATGGGTTTGCGAGGCGGCAGGCCCCTCTTTCTCATCGATATCGCTTTTCCTCGTAATATAGATCCTCAGGTGGGCAAAATTGAGAATGTGTTTCTTTACAACATCGATGACCTTAAATCCATAGCTGACTCCCATCTGGAGGATAGGAACAAGGAGGCTACTCGGGCCAAGAATACCATCATAGAGACCGAGGCCGAGGAGATGGCCAGTTGGCTTTACTCTCTGGAGGCTGTTCCCACCATAAAGCTTCTTCGGCAGGAAGTGGAAAAGATCAGAGATCAGAAGACCCGCAAGGCCCTGGCCAGGCTGAAAGACCTTTCCGATGAGGATAAAGATCAAATAGTGGCCCTGACCAGGCTCATCACCAATGCTATTCTCCATAAGCCCATCACTACTCTCAAAGAGAGTGCCAATCGCAAGAATGGTTATATGTATCTCCAGGCCCTTCGCCACCTTTTTGGATTGGATGACTATTCTGACAGGAAAATGAAGTGAGGTTCACAGTTGAACAGAGCCAGGATTGCAATTGGCACTCGACGCAGCAGACTTGCTCTATGGCAGGCGGAGAAAGTATCTGACCAAATACAAGCCCAACACCCTGAGCTGGAGATATCTCTCCAAAAAATCTTCACCAGGGGCGACCGGATTCTGGACTCACCCCTCTCCCGCATCGGGGGCAAGGGTCTTTTCGTGAAAGAGATAGAAAAAGCTCTGATAGAAGAGGAAGTGGATCTGGCGGTCCACAGCATGAAGGACCTGCCCACGGAACTGCCCCCAGGATTGGTATTAGCAGGAGTGCTGAAGCGGGACGATCCCCGAGATGCTCTGGTGTCCAGAGAGGGTGAGGGCTTGTCCGAACTCAAAAAAGGCGCTAAGCTGGGTACAAGCAGCCTTCGAAGGAAGGCCCAGTTGCTTCATTTTCGTCCTGATCTCCAAATTGTGGACATCAGAGGCAATGTGGAGACCAGGATCAGGAAGATGAAAGAGCAGGGTTATGATGGGGTGGTGCTGGCCTGCGCTGCTCTTAAGAGGTTAGGCATGCACCATATATCCTTTCACCCCATTCCTCTTCAGATATGCCTCCCGGCCGCAGGCCAGGGAGCCATCGTGCTCGAAGCAAGAGAGGGGGATCTCTTCATAGGAGAGATAGCTCGGGAGATAAATGACCTGGACACTTTGCGATGCGTGCAGGCGGAGAGGTCTCTCTTGAGATATTTAGAGGGCGGCTGTCAGGTTCCCATTGGTGTACATGCTCAGATTATGGAAGGAAAACTCATCCTGACCGCCATGGTGGCGGATCTGGAAGGTAAGAACTTGATCAGGGAAAGAATCGCAGGGAATCCCTCGGATCCAGAAGAAGCCGGCCAAAGGCTGGCTCTTAAGCTTTTGGATCAGGGCGCCAGGGAAATTTTGAGAGAGATTAGAAGTATTTCTAGCTAATTTATCATGATGGTGTCATCACCGGCAAACCGTGGGAATATCAAGTATTTTCTAGCTGAAGTGGATGGATAGATGAGCGGTAAAGTGTATCTGGTCGGGGCAGGTCCCGGGGACGAAGGATTGATGACCCTGAGGGGTCTACAATGTCTGAAGGAAGCCGATGTCATTGTCTATGACCGGCTGGCCAGTGAAAGACCTTTGGATGTGACCAGGAAGGGGGCAGAGAAAATATATGCGGGCAAATTCGCCTCCCACCATACTTTGAAGCAAGAGGAAATAAACGTCCTTCTGGCGCAAAAGGCTCAGGAGGGAAAGGTTGTGGTTCGCCTCAAGGGAGGCGATCCCTTTATCTTTGGAAGAGGGGGGGAGGAGGCCGAGTACCTGGCTGATCAGGGTATTGATTTCGAGGTGGTGCCGGGAGTATCCTCAGCCTACGCTGTACCCGCCTATGCTGGCATCCCGGTGACTCAGCGGGGGCATACCTCCACCGTAGCCTTCATAACTGGCCACGAAGATGATACCAAAGATGACTCGGACATAGACTGGGCCCATATTTCCACAGGAGTGGGAACTCTGGTCTTCCTGATGGGTGTGAGAAATCTGGAGTTAATTGTCAAGAATCTGATAGAGTACGGCCGTCCCCCAGAGACACCCGTTGCCGTTATCCGCTGGGGCACCACACCTCAGCAACAAACTATAGTCGGCACTCTGGCGGACATTGTAGACAAAGTTCGGGAGGCAGCCCTGACTCCCCCGGCCATAACGGTGGTAGGAGAGGTGGTCCGGCTGAGGGAGAAGCTCAACTGGTTCGAGAAAAAACCTCTCTTCGGGAAGACCATCCTGGTGACCAGGGCCAGGCCTCAGGCCAGCCAACTGGTGGAAAAACTTTCCCAACGGGGGGCTCAGGTTATCGAGTTCCCCACTATCAAGATAGTTCCTCCTTCTAGCTTTGGGGAGATGGATCAGGCCATCCAGGATATGGCCCGCTATGACTGGGTTATCTTTAGCAGTGTTAATGGAGTAGAGTCCTTCTTTCAGAGATTAAGAGAGTTGGGTCGGGATGTCAGAGAGCTGAAAGGCATAAAAATTGCAGTTGTTGGGCCTAAAACCAGAGAAAAAATTGAGGACATGGGCATCAAAGTTGACCTCATGCCTCAGGAGTACCGGGCTGAACAGATCCTCTCGGAGCTGGAGAAGTACGGGATAGAAGGGAAGAGATTTTTGATCCCTAGAGCTAAAATGGCCAGGGATCTGGTTCCCGTTGAGCTCGCCGGCCGGGGGGCAGAGGTAGATGTGGTCACGGCTTATGAGACAGTGATGGATGATACGCCAGCGCAAGAGGTGGTAGAATTGCTCCAGGAAGGGAAGGTGGACATAGTGACCTTCACCAGCTCCTCTACGGTCAAGAATTTTGTCCATAAGCTGAGGGGATTTGACCTTACTCAGTTCCTGAATAAGGTCAGGATTGTCTGCATCGGTCCCATCACCGCCCAGACCGCCCAGGGGCTTGGACTTAGCGTGCATAAGACCGCTGAGGTCTATACTATAGAAGGATTGATAGAAGCAATAGTACAGTTGGTTAGCTAGAAAATAGTCCATATTTTCATGGTTCGCGGGAGATGCTTGCATCATGGCAAATTAGCCAGAAAATAGGTTCCCATTTTCATCATTCGCGGGTGCGGGCCCCGAAGGACAAGTTACTTCGGAAGCATAGTTCCAGGATTTCTATTTGCTTCCGCGAAGTCCATAGGCCAGTTTTCAGTTGAAGCGTATCCCCCGGAACGGAGGGTTAGCTATGTTCTATCCTAAATATCGTCTTCGACGACTCAGGAGAACCGAGAATCTTAGACGGCTGATTCGGGAGACCCAGTTGTCTGTGGACCATCTTATCTACCCTCTTTTTGTTGTGCCCGGAAAAGATCGCAGGGAGGAGATCTCCACCATGCCGGGATGCTATCGATTTTCTCTGGATAAACTGAGGTCTGAGATCAAGGAGATAGAGGACCTGGGCATCCCAGCCGTCCTATTTTTTGGCATTCCTTCCCAGAAAGATGAGGTGGGCTCAGAGGCTTATGCGGACAAGGGAATAATTCAGGAAGCCATCCGGGCTACCAAAGAGGTCTCTTCAGATCTGATAGTCATAACCGACGTGTGTCTGTGTGAATACACTTCCCATGGTCACTGCGGGATCCCGAAAAACGGGGAGATCGATAACGACTCTACCCTGGAGATCCTGAGCTCCGTGGCCCTTTCTCAGGTCAGGGCTGGGGCAGATATGGTGGCTCCTTCGGACATGATGGACGGGAGAGTGGCAGCTATTCGGGAACGTCTGGATGAAGAGGGATATTCCCATATCCCCATTATGTCCTACGCGGCCAAATACTGTTCCGGTTTCTACGGGCCCTTCCGGGAAGCAGCTGAGTCGGCTCCCAGGTTTGGAGACCGAAGATCTCACCAGATGGATCCCCCTAATTCCGATGAAGCTATGAGAGAGATAGCTCAGGACATTGAGGAGGGAGCGGACATCGTCATGGTCAAGCCGGCTCTGGCCTACCTGGATATCATCTACCGGGCCAAGAGTGAGTTCGGCTATCCTCTTGCTGCTTATAACGTAAGCGGTGAGTATTCTATGATCAAGGCGGCTGCGGCGAAGAACTGGATTGATGAAAAGAGAATTGTTCTTGAGATTCTTACCAGCATCAAAAGGGCAGGCGCTGACATGATCCTGACCTATTTTGCCAGGGATGTGGCCAGGTGGCTGGCGTGAGAGGATTCCAAAATACAGAAAGCAGCCTCTTCCAACCTTTTGCGCTGCTCAGGTCGTTGTACCTACCTGGCCTGCGGCTCCGTGGATACCCGCTTGCTGCGGTCGAGCTCGGGGGGGGCCACAAACTTGCTCCAGGTCGTTACGCACGCTTCTACAATACATAGAATTCAGGGATATGCTTCCCAAGTCCAAGGTGGGGAAGCTCCTCAGGCGTGAGATGAGGGCGGAGGAGAGGAAACTGCACGAGAAAGACTAAAAAGGGAACGAGGGTGAGAGGCAGAAGCCAGGGAGTTGCTCTGGCGCTAAATAATGCATAAACTGATAAACGAAGAATCCCGATCGCCGGCTCGTTGAACATTACAGGAGGCTTATGTCACGCATACAGGATAACCCCATTGTCACTTATGAGCGCTGCTTACGTAAGGGGGACTGCAAAAAGGCCGCCCGCATACTCGAATACCTGATCAGTCAATATCCGAAGGATATTGAACTGCTCCAAGAGATAATCAATCTTGCGGTGTACCTTTCCTGGCAACCGGAATTGGCCCGGAAATGGCTGTTGCGGCTTATCCACCTGCGGCAGGTGTGGCTTGATTATGCCCTTCTCAGTAAGATAGAGGCCCATTTGGACAATCTGACCCGGGCCAGGGAATTCCTGAGCATGGCAAGGAGTCTGCAAAAGCAGCAACCGGGCATCCGGCCGGAGGATGCCAGCCCTGCCGAGATACTCAGGGAAGTGGATGATGTCATTAAATACAGGGAGTGGCAGAGGACACAGCAGGAATTAGAAGTAGAAACAGCAGGAAAGGAGGGGGCTGCCGGGCGGAGGGAGATAAAATCGCGTAAGACCGTCTCTTTGCCGAAGCCGGTTCAGGGAAATAAAAAAGCCCTCAAGCACCCCCGGAAGCCTGAGGTCGTCCCCTCGCCTACCCCCATCCTGATTGACACACCCACTTACAAGATCCCCGTCCGGGTCGAGCCCTTGCCAGAGGATATTATGGCATCCCTATTCACAGCCGCGGCAACCTCCCTTGACGAACTCTGCCTGCGCATAGATTATCAAATCCTGGCGATCCGGGGCGGATTCGATGAACTTCTCTGTCTTACTGCCATAAACAATGTGGACCGCTACTGGTACCAGATCGAAACGGTGAAGAAGGTGCTCAAGCGTTTCCACGGACGGGCCCTCCTGTGTGACGAGGTCGGCCTGGGAAAGACCATTGAAGCCGGGATGCTGATCAAGGAATACCTCCTCCGGAGCATGGTGAGGAACATCCTCATCCTCACTCCGGCGCCCCTGGTCTCGCAGTGGCAGGAAGAGATGGAGGTGAAATTCGGCATCCCCTTTATCTCCACGGATTCTCCGGATTTCTCAAGGGACCCTGTGGCCTTCTGGAAACAACCCTTCCTTATTGCCTCCCTGGCAATGGCTAAGAGCGAACGGAACCTGCCCCTCGTTCTCCAGCAGTTCTACGACCTGGTCGTGGTCGACGAAGCTCACCACCTGCGGAACAAGACTACCAAGGCGTGGAAGCTGATCAACCAGCTCCAGAAGAAGTTCATTTTTCTCCTGACGGCGACCCCTGTCCAGAATAACCTGATCGAGCTCTTCAACCTGATTACCCTCCTCAAACCGGGACAGTTCAAGACCGAGAAGGTCTTCCGGCAGGAGTACGTGGCCAAGGGGAATCTGAAAAAACCGGCCCACCGGGAAAAACTCCATGAACTGCTGCGGGAGGTGATGATCCGCAACACCCGCAGCGCCATTGATCTAAAACTTCCCAAGCGCTTTGCCACCACCATGCGCCTTTCGCCTTCCGCCCTGGAGGAAAGGATCTACGAGAGTGTCGGCGCCCGTCTGAAGTCGATGAACCTGAAGAAACCCCTGGTAAACATGCTGCTCAGAGAGGCGGGAAGCAGCCCCTTTGCCCTGCGGGAGAGCCTCCTTAAGTTAAAAGGAGGGAACGGTCTCGGCGATCTTATCGCCATGATCGACCAGTTGGAGGAGATCAGCAAAGGGAAGGCCCTCCTGGATATTCTGAAGAAAAACCAGGCGGAGAAGAAAATCATTTTCACCCAGTTTCTCAAGAGCATGGACTATGTTACGACTCTTCTGGAGAGGAACGGGATTTCTTTTACAACCTTCTGCGGCAATATGACGGTGCGGGAAAAAGATGAGGCCATCAGACGCTTCAAGGCCGACATCCCCGTCCTTGTCTCTACCGAATCGGGCGGAGAAGGGCGGAACCTCCAGTTCTGCAACACCATAATCAACTTCGATCTGCCCTGGAATCCTATGCGCATCGAGCAGCGGATCGGACGCCTCCACCGGATCGGCCAAACCCGGGATGTTTTTATCTTCAACCTCTCCGTTCGGGGCACTATCGAGGATTACATCATAGAAATACTGGACAGCAAGATCAACATGTTTGAGATGGTCATCGGCGAGATCGAACCTATCCTGGGACATCTGGAAGAGGAGACGGACTTTGACGATCTCATTATGGACATCTGGATGAAAAGTGCGGACCAGGAGAGCATGAGAGACCATTTCGAGAAGCTGGGAGAAGAGCTGGCGGCGGCGAAAAAACGGTATATCGAGACGCGGAATCTCGATCAGGAGATATTTGGGGAAGACTATGAGATTTAAGTGGCGCTTATCATGAGATCTCTTCCGGAGGTCATTGCCGGTATCCTGGAGTTACATGGGGCAGTGGTGGAAAAAGTGGGAGCCGACGGCCTGGATGTAATTGCCTCTCCGGAACTCGTCCGTCTCCTGGGTGTTCCCGAATACCACCGGCTGTCCTTTGTCGGAGGAAACGAGGGGAAGAATTCTCTCTACGCCTCCTACGACTCGGACTATTTCCGCTCCCTGGAACACCTTTTTAACGATCGGGGACGAAGGGCGGCAGTCGCGCTTTTGCACCCGACAGTCCGTCCCGAAAGGATCGCTGAAACACTGGCTGACCGCATTCCCCTGACCAATGCTACCTTCCGCCTGGAGAGGATTGAGGAGCTGGCCATTTCCTATTTTCTGATCTATTTCCACTTCGTCGCCCTGTCGGACGATCGGCACGACGGGATGTTTTCCGTTCTAGTCAACCCCCTTAACTTCTCGACAGCCCTCCTGGAACATGTCCTGGAGGATCTGGTCGAAAAAATCAGGCCGGCGGCTGTGGTTGAGGAAATATCCGCGGCAGAGATGATGAAGATACTCAAAATAAGCCATATGGCGGCAACAGGCATGGTCAGAGACAGATTGACGGACTTTATCCGTAGCGCAGAGAGGCGCCTCAACCGGGATGTGAAAAGGGTGTACGAGTATTACGAGACCCTGAAAGAGGAGATCCGCCGGCGCTTCCAGAAGAAGATGCCTCAGGGGAAAGAGGTGTCAAGCCCCCCTGAAAGCGCCAACCGGGAAGAGATGGAAGCCCTGCGTACCAGACAGGAGGCCATCGATGCGGAGCGCCAGTGGAAGGTACAGGACCTGATTGCCAAATATGCCCTGAGGATAAAAATCGATCCGCTTTGCGTCATTCAGATACAGACGGCGGTCCCTGTTTTCTTCATTACCATCAAGCGGCGCCTGTCTTCCAGACCCTTTACCGTGACCTACAACCCCCTCCTGAAAAGGGTAGATGCCCTGCCTTGCGAATCCTGCTTTCACCCCTCAGGGGCTTACACCATTTGCGACGACAAGCTCCACATCGTCTGCAACAGGTGTATCGGAGCTAATTCAACATCCAGAAAATTCCTCTGCCCGGTCTGTGGCGCAAACAGGGGAGCGAAAGACAAAGTCTAGGGGGAGATAAACGCCTTATCGCTTATAATCCTGATCGGGGGACATCCATTTAATCTAGTCCCGGCAAAGATTCATACCTTTTCACGATCACTGCAATGGCAATGGCTTGAGCGCTATGCCCGAGGGTGGTGGAGAGAACCGCTGCCACGAGCAGGATGACAATCATAAGGGCAGCCCGTCTAATCAAACGGTGATACACGAGAGAACCGCTGCCACGAGCAGGATGACAATCATCACGTTTTTTAAACTGTAGAAAAAGGATCGCCTCGGGTGAAAAGAGGCTTTCCCGATGTCGTAATCCTGAAAGAAAAGCAGAATTTGTGCCCCCGAATAATCCGAAACGGGCAATTCTGCCCGAAGAGGTCATTGTCGGTTTGCCACACTGCCCGGAATATATAGTCCCTGGGGCTGCAGGAGTGAAAAGATGTGCGATACTGTAGTCGTTTTAGGTAACGCCACCGCTGATGGTGCGACGATCCTGGGCAAGAACTCGGATCGGGAGCCGAACGAGGCTCATCACCTGCTGCGTATCCCCGGGGCCGTCCACGAGCCCGGCAGTCGAGTCAAGTGTACCTACATCGAGATTCCCCAGGTGGAGCGAACCTATGCCGTGCTGCTCGCCAGGCCATTTTGGATTTGGGGCGCGGAGATGGGCGCCAACGAGCAGGGCGTCGTCATCGGGAATGAAGCCGTATTCACCAAGGTTCCCTACGAAAAAGGATCGGGCCTTATCGGTATGGATCTGCTCCGCCTGGCCCTGGAGCGAGCCAGAACCGCCCGGGAGGCGCTGGATGTGATCACCCATCTCCTGACCGAATACGGTCAGGGCGGCAACTGCGGCTTTCGACACGCCACCTACTATCACAACAGTTTCCTCATCGCCGACCCGCAGTCAGCTTGGGTGTTGGAAACGGCGGGGAGACAATGGGCTGCCCTGCAAGTCAGGGACATTCGCTCCATCTCAAATGGGATCACCATCGGAAATCAGTGGGATATGGCCTCGCCGGATCTGGTTAAGTACGCCCTTGACCGGGGCTGGTGCAAAAGACGCGACGATTTCCACTTTGGTCGCTGCTACTCAGATTTTCTCTTCACTCGCTTCAGCAGGTCGAGTGAGCGCCAGTGCCGCACAGAATGGCTGCTGGCAGCTGAGCGCGGCAGGATCACTGTAGAGACCGTCATGAGCGTCTTGCGTGATCATGGCCCCCAGGCCGATTCCGATTGGTCTCCCGCGTCAGGCATCACCAGTTTCAACATATGCGCTCACGCGGGCTTTGGTCCCATCCGCGCCACCCAGACGACTGGGTCAATGGTCTCGCACCTGACACCTGCGGCGCAGACGCATTACGTTACCGGCACCGCGGCCCCCTGTACCAGCCTCTTCAAACCCGTCTGGTTGGACACCGATTTACCCGACACGGGCGCGACGCCTTCAGGCATCTATGACAAAGCAGCGCTCTATTGGCGCCATGAGGCGCTGCATCGAGCCACGTTGCGCGACTATGCCACCTGCGTTGATCTGTATCAGGCAGAGCGCGCTGCCCTGGAGAGGCAATTTATTAAAGGCGCGGAGGCTTGTTGCAACCTGCCGGCGACACAGCGGGCTCTCTATTCGGCGCGATGTTTCCGCGAAGCGGACGAGGCCGAAGCCGTTTGGCTCAAAAGGATCAAGACTCAGAATGTCGCTCCAAAACAGGGCTGGCTGTACTCGGCTGCCTGGCGCGCCTTTAATCGTGAAGCTCAAATGCCAATAATCGGCTAAAAGACTGAGTGATCGGGGTCAGGTCTAACGGGTTGGGGCGTGTTAATGTCGATGGTGTCGTAGAATCCATTGTTTTAATTATCCAGATTTGAGTCGATTTGCCGCCAGATTTAGATTCGGAGGATGGGCCAAATGCGGAAATTGGGCCCTTTTGCAGGAACGCCAATGATGCTAATATATAAATCGCAAGGGTTGAGCAGTACTACAAAAAAATCCGAAAATTCTCTACTTCTGGTAGCTTAATGGTTGCAAAAATCCTTAACCTGATCCAGAATAGCTTCCCTATCCAGGAGAGGCCTTTTGCTGTCCTGGCAGACAAAACTGGTCTTTCGGAAGGCGAAGCCATCCATCGGATTAAAGAGCTGAAAAAGAGGGGCATAATTAGAAGGATAGGGGCTATCTTTGACTCCCGCAGTTTGGGCTATAGTAGCACTTTAGTGGCCATGCGAGTCCCTTCCCCAAGAGTAGAAGAGGTAGCCAGGCTGGTCAGCCGCTACCCTAACGTGACTCATAATTATGAGCGGGATGGAGAATATAATCTATGGTTCACTCTCATAGCCGAATCTGAGGAAAGGATTCGGCAAATTAGGGGGGAGATCGTCGGGGCCAGTGGCATTCAGGATATCTTGAACCTTCCAGCGAAAAATATCTTTAAAATACAAGTGAACTTCTCCTTCGAGGAAGCAGGATCAAGAGAATTTCAGGAAGTCCGGGACACAGAGTGGCAAACAGAGGGGAGAATAGCTAGCTCTAAGACGAAAGACCAGGCTGTTATAGAGGATAGTATTTTGTCCCCTGGGGAAGAGACACGAGAGCCTTTTCGTGAAGCAAAGTCAGGTAACAGAAAGGCCTTAGACGAGACAGAGGCGAGAGACCAGTTCTCTTATACTCAACAGGAGATCAATCTCATTCGTTGGCTGCAGGGTGATCTGAGCATTGAAAAAAGGCCGTTTGGGAAGATAGCTGAAAAAGTTGGTGTAGGTGAGGAGACTGTTCTGGATATGATCCGCAAGATGACAGAGAGGGGCATTATCCGGCGCTTTGGAGCGGTGTTGAACCATCAGGAAGCTGGCTATAAACACAACGCTATGGGGGTGTGGCAAGTTGCAGCGAGGGTACAGGAGGTTGGAGCGGTCATGGCTTCCTTTCCCCAGGTAAGCCACTGCTACGAGCGCCCCTCATCGCCTCAGTGGCCCTATAATCTCTACACCATGATCCACGGACACAGCAAAGAAGAATGCACCGCCATTGCTGAGCGCATTTCCACGGCTACCGGAGTTGTCAACTACAAACTTCTCTTTAGTATAAGGGAGTTTAAGAAAACAAGTATGGAATATTTCAATGATCTGTAATCGCCTGACTGTCCGAAAATTGGTAGGAATTTTGGAGCATGATGAACGGGATGAGGTTTCAGAATTCTAAGCAATTATACCAGAAAGCCTGTCAGCACATTCCTGGCGGCGTCAACAGTCCGGTTCGGGCTTTTAAATCGGTGGGCATGAAGCCCCTCTTCATCTCCCGCGGTCAGGGTTCCCGGATCTATGATGTGGATGGTAACCAGTACATAGACTATGTTTGCTCCTGGGGACCTCTGATTTTGGGTCATGCTCATCCCCAAGTGGTGCAGGCCCTTAAAAAGGTAGTCGAAAACGGGACCAGCTTTGGTGCTCCTACCGAGCTGGAAGTCCGGCTGGCGGAAAAAATTAGGGCAGCTTATCCTTCTGTGGAGCTGGTGCGCATGGTCAATTCGGGTACCGAAGCCACCATGAGCGCCATCAGATTGGCCAGAGGCTATACCCGAAGGCCCAAAGTGGTCAAGTTCGAGGGCTGTTATCACGGCCACGTGGACAGTCTCCTGGTCAGGGCTGGATCAGGTGTCACTACTTTAGGACTTCCCGATAGCCCGGGCGTCACAGAGGGAGCTAGCAGCGACACCATAGTTCTTCCCTACAACGACATCGAGCTGGTGGTGGAAACCATTGAAAGAGAACACGACCAGATTGCCTGTGTGATAGTGGAACCCGTGGCCGGCAATATGGGAGTGGTTCTTCCCCGGGAAGGTTTTCTGGAGACTCTTCGAGAGATGACTCATCTCTACGACATAGTTCTAATTTTTGATGAGGTAATGACTGGCTTTCGGGTGGCCTATGGAGGAGCTCAGCAGCTCTACGGGGTCAAGGCCGACCTGACCTGTCTGGGGAAGATAATCGGAGGGGGTCTTCCGGTGGGAGCCTTTGGAGGCAAAAAGGAGATTATGGAGCAAGTTGCCCCTCTTGGGCCTGTTTATCAGGCGGGAACTCTCTCCGGAAATCCGGTGGCTATGACTGCAGGGCTGGTAACTTTGGAAATTCTAGAGGACCCTGCGGTATACCAGGAGCTGGAGCAAAAGACCCGACTTCTCTGCCGTGGCTTGAGAGAAGGGGCTGCTGAGGCGGGCATTGCGGTCTTTCAGACCCAGGCCGGCTCTATGGGTTGTCTTTTCTTTACTGAAGAGGAGGTTTACGATTACAGCACGGCCAAGACCTCCGATACCAAGAGATACGCTCAATTTTTCCAAGGGATGCTATCAAGAGGAATCTATCTGGCCCCCTCCCAATTTGAGGCCTGCTTTATCTCCCTCGCCCATAGCGAAGAGGATATCTTGCGCACGACTGAGGCGGGGAGAGAAGTTTTCAAAGAATTAGAGTAGCGACTGTCTTTTGAGATATGGAAGAGGAATTTACTGAAGAAGAGTGGGAAAAGCTCCATAAGCTAGCCAAAGAAAAGGGAAAGACCTATCCCAGGGCCGGCCCGACCAAAGAACACCTCGGAATGTCTCGCCCCCAATGACCAAACGGGCTATACTTATTACCAATAAATATCTCTGAACAGCCATGACTGAGGCTGTATACCTCAAACGCACTTCCTGTGGGAAACCTGGCAGGAGAAAAGATGGGTCTTTTAGACGACCTGAATCCTTCTCAGAAAGAAGCAGTCCTTCATGAGGGCGGCCCTTTGTTGATCCTGGCCGGTGCCGGCAGCGGAAAGACCAGGGTCCTGACCTACCGCATTGCTTACCTCATCGACGAAAGGGGCGTCTCTCCCTACGATATCCTGGCCATTACCTTCACCAACAAGGCCGCTGGAGAGATGAAGGAAAGGGTCAGGCAGTTGGTAGGAGAGGTGGCCCGGGACATGTGGGTCAGCACTTTTCATTCAGCTTGTGTGAGGATCCTGCGCCGGGAGATCGGCCGTCTGGGTATGGATAGATCCTTTGCCATCTATGATGAGGACGATCAGCTCCGGCTGATCATCGACTGCCTCAAGACCCTCAATCTGGACATCAAAAGACATTCCCCTCGGGCCATCCACGCTGCTATCAGTAGTGCCAAGTGTGAGCTGGTGGATGCCGAATCCTTTGCCAGAAGGGTCATGAATTACTTTGAGAAGGTGACCGCCGAGGTCTATCAGATCTATCAGAATGGACTTTATAAGGCCAATGCTCTCGATTTTGATGATCTGATCATGACCGCGGTTACTATCTTCCAGCTTTTCCCATCTGTCTCAGAAAAGTACCAGGAGAAGTTCAAGCATCTTCTTGTGGATGAATATCAGGACACTAATCGAGCTCAGTACGAGCTGGTCAGGCTCCTCTCGCAGAAGCATCGCAATTTGTGTGTGGTGGGAGATGATGATCAGAGTATCTATAGTTGGCGAGGAGCGGATCTCCGCAATATTCTGGAATTTGAGGAGGAGTTTCCAGAAGCCAGGACAATCAAGCTGGAGCGGAACTACCGCTCCACCAGGATGATTCTGGATACAGCCAACTCGGTAATCCGGAATAATAGAGGAAGGAAGGAAAAAGTTCTATGGACCGATCGAGGTCAGGGAGATCCCATCTTTTGGTTTAAGGCAGACAATGAGCATGAGGAGGCTCTCTTTGCCGCCCGGGAGATAAGAAGGCTCATGGGCGAAGAGGTGAGGTTCCGCTATAGAGACTTCGCCATCTTTTACCGTACTAATGCTCAGTCCAGAGTCTTCGAGGACATATTTCTCCAGCAGAAGATCCCCTATCGCATCATCGGAGGCCTCAGGTTCTACGAGCGCAAGGAAATTAAGGACATCATCGCCTATATGAGGGTTATTGCCAATCGCCAGGATATGGTCAGCCTGAAGAGGATTATAAACACCCCCAGCAGAGGTATCGGCAAAGGTTCCCTGGAGGCTGTGGAAGCTTTCGCTGCCAGGAATAAAATAAGCTTCTCCCAAGCCCTCTACAGAGCCCGGGAGATTGGAAGGCTGGCCTCAAAGGCCCAGGAAAGGCTTTTGGGCTTTGTCTCTCTGATAGAGGAGTTCAGGGAGGAAGCCCTCAGGGTGGAGTTGGATGAGCTGGTGGAGAAGATCTGGGACCGGACAGGATACTTGAAGGAACTGGAAGAAGAGGGTACCCGAGAGGCCCGGGGGAGGATCGAGAACCTGAAAGAGCTCCTCACAGTAATCCGGGAGTTCACGTCCATCTCTCCGGGCAGCGAGCTGGATGATTTTCTGATGGAAGTATCTCTGGTCTCGGACATCGATAGTTATGATGAAGAAGAGGATGCCGTGGTTCTGATGACCCTTCATAATGCCAAAGGACTGGAGTTTCCGGTAGTGTTTATGGCTGGTATGGAAGAAGGGATCTTTCCCCATTCTATGAGTATGGATACCCAGGAGGAGCTGGAGGAGGAACGGAGGCTCTGCTATGTGGGTATAACCAGGGCTAAAGAGAGACTCTATCTCCTCAACTCCTGGTCCCGGAATCTCTACGGCGGTGCAAACTACTACTCCGATTCCCGATTTCTGAAGGAAATTTCTGATAATTTCATTAAGATAGTAGATAAGCGGGACATGTTAGAGGAAGTGCCAGAGTTCAGATCGGAAGAATATAGGATTGGGGAAAAGGTGAAACATCGCGACTGGGGCATCGGAGAAATTTTAGATATCAGGAAATCCCACAATGACGTACTCCTGGATATCCTCTTTGAAGAGGTAGGCCTGAAGACCCTGTTACTCTCTCTGGCCCCCATCAAGAAGTTGCGGTAAGGGAAAGTGACTACTCCCCCGACTCAAGTCGGGGGCTTCTACGGTCTTGCAACCGAGACATTGTAGCCCCAATGTCACTATTTTGCCTGGAATATTTTACGCTGACAAGGACTTCTGCCAGCAACCGCCTATATTCCGTTGTCAAAGTACTGGGGCAAGTGTAGCAGATATCAGGCGCTAAAGCAATAGGGCCATTCATCCCCTGATTAAAATCAGGGGCTTTCTGGCTGAGGGTCGTAAACTCATGGGGTACTCTATTGCTGCTCCTATGGTGAAAATCCGAATGATCCCTACGGTGGCCTGAGATGCTGAAGTGGCCGACCGATGAGAACGTTGCCCACAAACCTTGGTCAGGAGAAAAAAAAGATGGATGTAGATTATGAGGAGATTGCCTATAAGATTGTCCATATGTGTGCTCGCATCCGGGAAGATGAGACGGTTACCATAATGGGACGGGAGGATAACCTATTCTATTGCGAGTTAATAGCCCTGGCCTGTTCGAAGTTGGGAGCTCTTCCCCATGTTGCTGTGCGCAGTGACACCTATGCTCTGCGCCGGGCTACCGAGACCTCTCTGGAATATCTTCGAAAGACTCCCCGGCACATCAAAGCCCTTATCCAAAATAGCGATGTGATCATCACAGTCTCTTTTCTATTTAAGGATCCGGCTCTATCCAGCCGAATTCCTGAGGAGCGCTACAGTGCAGAAAGGTCCGGCAATAAACCCATCAAGGATATTATCTTTGATGGCCACAGGAGGTGGGTGGGTACGGACTTCCCCACCCCGGAGCAGGCCGCTTCTTACGGAGTGGATTTTGAGTACTATCACGACACTTTCTGGCAGGCCATGAATGTAGATTATCCTGCTCTGGCTTCCCGGGCTGAGGATTTGGCAGTTGTACTCCGGGGCGCCAAAGTGGTACGGATATTTTCGCCCAAAGGTACTAACCTCAGCCTGAGCATTGAGGGCCGGAGGATTAACAAGGATGACGGAGTCATCGACGAAGAAGATGTGAAGAGAGGTGATCCCTATCTTAATCTCCCCTCGGGAGAGGTCTGTATGGCACCTTTGGAGACCAGTGCCAACGGAAAAGTCGTCTTCGACATCGGCTTCTGGCAGGGCCAGAAGATCAAGGATCTGGAAGTAGAATTCAAAGATGGGCGGGTCACCCCCCTCGGAGCCAGGGAGGGCCTGGACATCTTTGTCAAAGTATTGGAAACCTCTGAGGGAGATAAGGACAGAATAGGCGAATTAGGGATCGGCCTCAACCCGGCCGTTAAGGAAGCCATAGGCGATACCCTTCTGGACGAAAAGATTATCGGCACTATCCACCTGGCCATCGGAGAGAATCGCAATGAGGGAGGAATTAATAACTCTACTCTTCACTGGGATCTCCTGGTGGAAAAAGCCACTGTGGAGGTAGACGGGAGGGTGATTATGAGGGAAGGAAAGTTTTCATTAGATATTGTGTAAAGCGAACAAAGACTTTGTACGGAGCGTCCCAAGGGAAGAGTTCTAACCTGGAGAAACAGAAGTCTGCAGGAATCGCCTGCGGTCTATAAGATCGAGTTTAGAGCAAAGGGCCAGGCCTCGGAGTCCGTGGAAGCCGTAAAGGTCTCGGTCGAGGTTACAGCGGCCTGGCTGGGTAAGGGGCTTCTTTGCATGCACCAGGGTTTCGTCTTATAATTATATCAATCTCGCTCCCGAGCAGCTTGTAGCCTGTTTCTAAGTAGGAGGTACGGTGATGCTGGAAAGGATTTCCATTGACCCGGAAATTTGTCACGGGAAGGCCTGCATCAAGGGTACCCGTGTGCCTGTACACTTGATCTTGGAAATGCTAGCCGCCGGGGACTCTTTTGCCGACATTCTGGAGTCCTATCCTTTTCTCACAGAGGACGACATTCGAGCGGCTATCGCCTATGCTTCACTCCTTGCTACAGAAGAAATCCGAACGATCCCTACGGTGGCCTGAGATGCTGAAGTGGCTGACCGATGAGAACGTCCCCCGTCCGATCGTTCAGCTGCTACGTGACCAGGGATATGATGTCAAAGACGTCCATGAAAGTGGTCTAGCTGGATGTAAGGACCCATCTGTGATCAGCCTGGCGAGACAGGAGGGTCGAATCCTCGTGACCGCCGATAAGGACTTTTCTAATCTCCTTCTTTATCCGTTGGGCAGTCACGCTGGCATCGTTGTGTTGAAAATGGAACGTCCTACGGGTCGCGGCTTAACCGCCCTGTTCCACCTCTTCCTCGATTCGCCCGCCCTTGCCGAGGTATCTTCTGCGCTGGTCATAGTGCAACGGGGCAAAGTGCGGATAAGGAAGCCCTGATTGTGCTTGATGATCGGTCCTCTCAAAATTGGAAAAGGTTATGAGAACCCACAGGAGGGCGTACTGATTAAGCAGGATGAGGTATGAAGAAAGAAGAAATCATAAAAATCTTGAAAGAAGTGCATAATGAGGTCAAGCAGAGGTATAAGGCCCGCGTGAAGGGAATCTTCGGCTCTTTTGTGAGAGGAGAAGAGGGTGCTAAAAGCGATGTCGATGTTCTGGTGGAGTTTGAAGAAGGAGCAAATCTTCTTCATCTTGTTGGGCTCTCTCTATTTCTTGAAGAAAAGCTTCATCTTCCTGTGGATGTAGTTCCCCATGACTCCATCAGAGAAGAGATAAGAAAGTATGTCTTAAGGGAGGCGATTTACTTATGAGAAACCACAGGCTCTATGTGAAAGACATTTTTCAAGCTATGGAATCGATAGAGAAATTTGTAGAAGGCATGGAATTTGAGGACTTTAAAAGGGATGACAAAACATTAAGTGCCGTGATAAGGAAGTTTGAAATCATTGGAGAGGCTACCAAAAATCTCCCAGATACAATAAAAGAGAAGTATACAATGGTTCCGTGGAAAGAAATGGCGGGAATGAGAGATAGGTTAATCCACTTCTACTTTGGCATAAAACACGACCTTGTATGGCGGACCATAAAAGATGTTATTCCACAAGTAAAACCTTTGATGCGTAAAATTTTAGAGGAGTTTGAAAAGTGAGGTGCTTGCGGCATTCACGAGATAGATCGTGAAGGACTGGAAAGACGAGGCAGAGGAGCAAAATGAATCAAGACGAAATTATGAAAATCATAAACTCCGGAGAATCAGAAACTGTAGAGTTCAAGACATCCTTTGACAAGGAGGTCGCTGAAACATCAGGAGCATTTGCGAATACAAAAGGTGGAGTCCTTCTTATTGGGGCTTCTGATAGAGGTGAGATTAAAGGCATTCGAATCGGAAAAGAAACCCTAAAAGACTGGACAAATCAGATTTCTCAGGGCACAGAGCCGCGTGTCATTCCCGAAATTGAACTTAGCGAAATAGATGGAAAAAGTGTCGCCATCATCCGCATTAAAGAGTTCCCTATTAAACCTGTATCTTATGACTGGAAGGCCTGCAAGGGAGCAAATCTGGGATTATCCGCTTGAGGCGTTGAGAGAGGCCCTTATCAACGCAGTCTGTCATCGGGACTATACGATCCCCTCAAATACTGATGTCAGAATATACGATGATAGATTGATTGTTTGGAGTCCGGGTGGTCTGCCTTTTGGCATTACTATGGAAGACCTTTACAAGCCTCACTCCTCAGTGCTTCGGAACAAGGGAATAGGTGGAATTTTCTACGACATGGGATGGATTGAGCAGTGGGGAAGCGGGATAGACAAGATGCGGAACACATGCACGAAAGCAGGAATTCCTGAGCCACAGTTTGAAGAGTATCAGGGGTTCAGAGTAATCTTCAGGAAAGATGTTTACACAGAAGAATACCTGCGGGATCTTGGCTTAAATGAACGGCAAATAAAGGCAGCGATGTATGTAAAGGAGAAGGGGAAGATTACAAACAAGGAATATCAGGAACTAACGGGGGTTTCCCGGCAAATGGCAACAATTGAACTTGCAGATATGGTAGAGAAACAAATATTGGTACGTGTGGGAATTGTAGGTAAGGGCACGGCGTATCATTTGACTAAAATGACTAATAAATGACTAATAAATGACTAATGGGTTAAATATGTGCTTGTCAATGGAACTTTAAGAGACTCACAGATGATGAAAAATGACCAATGAAAGCGTGGCAATTATTGGGCAATTACTTGGCTCCACACGGAGCGGTCAGGAAAAGTGAAGTTCGCACATATAAAAGAAAGACGGAATTGAGAGGTCCAGATAATGGCCTTGAGCGAAGCAGACACCAGGGCAAAACTCATTGACCCCGCTCTTCATCACCGCGGCTGGATAGAGGATCTTATTCGCCGTGAGGAGACAGACCGTGGGATTGATATTATAGGTGGGAAACCACGACGAAGAGAGCGAGGGAGGACAGATTACCTCCTGCGGGTTCGGGTTAACATCAGCACCCAGCCTGTTGCTCTCGCTTTGATTGAGGTGAAGCGGAACGATGAACCACCCGATAAGGGCCTTGAGTAAGCGAAGAAATATGCTCATTTGAACCACGTGCCCTTTGTCTATTCTTCCAACGGACATCTCTTTGTAGAATACGACCACTTTACAGGAAAAACCTCTGAGCCTCGCTCTCTCAAAGAATTTCCAACTCCTGAAGAACTACAAGAACGCTATGAGAAAGAGGTCGGATTTTCATTACAGAGTGAAGCTGCCAAACCGCTTCTGGTCCCGTATCCAGGCGGAGAGGCAAACCGACGCTATTATCAAGATGCTGCCATTCGTGCAGCATTAGAGGAAATCGCTAAAGGTGAAAAACGGCTACTTCTCTTCCTGGCTACAGGCTCAGGAAAGACCTTTATCTTTTGCATCCGTGATACCCATGCGGATGCCGTTGCCATTGGGATGAACAATCTCTATGCCGACTGGTGTGTCGAAAACGGACAACAACGCCTCGAGCCTTATGCCTTCAAATGCACTGCCGCTGTGGGAGGAAGCCAGTATATTGCAGATTTACGAGGTTCAGAGCGCAGCCACTTTATCGCAACTACTGTTGATTTGATAACTACTGGTGTGGATGTTCCTATCTTGCGTAACGTCGTCTTCTTCAAATATGTCTGTTCTTTTATTGCATTTCAGAAAGAATATCTAAGATGTAATCACGACATGGATACACTCCCCCTCGCCCCTTGAGGGAGATAGCCTTAAAACAGAAACGGCCACTCAAAGCCGGCGTGAGGGGTGAAAAAGGTAATCATGTTTGAGACTCCTGACGATATTTACAGGTCATATCAAAAATTCCTTCGGAAGAAGGAATATCAGCGGGCATACCGGTGCCTGGAGAGGCTTCTCAAAGAGTTTCCCGATGATGCTCAGCTTTTGGAAGACATGGTTGGCCTCACCATCATCTTCTGGAAGAAACTGGATACCGGCAAGCCGTCGCTGATTAGACTGGCGAAAATTCGTTCATACTGGCTCGACTACATGCTGCTTAGTAAGGTGGAGGCAGAGTTGGGAAACATTGCAAAAGCGAAAGAGTACTTGAAAAAATCTAAAGAGCTTCAGAAAGTGCAGTCCCATATCCGGGCCGAACGTAGGCCTGGGCAAGCATTCGCCGATCTTGAAGGCTTCATCCGGTACAAGTAAAGCGAAGCGATAGACAAGCGTATCGTTCAGAGCCTGGCGATAAGAGTTCCGCCCGAGAAAAAAGGGCGGATAAATAAAGCGCAGTATAAAAGCCCGCAGACAGCGCGTACGAAAACAGCTGAGGTTCAGTTCGTTGAAAAGAGCGAGCAAAAAGCCACCGCCCCAGCCCCGGCAACGGTCGTCCCGATCCCCACCTACCGCGTCCCCGTGAAGATCGAGCTTTTGAAGGGCGAGGCGATAACATCCTTTTTCCAGCAAGGAATATCTCCCCTCAAAGAGACGCTGCTGTTTATTGATTACGCCTTTCTCACCATCCAGGGCGGCTTCGACGAGCTTCTGTGCCTGAACGCGACGTCGGCCGTGGAAAAATACTGGCATCAGATCGAGACCGTGAAGAAGGTGCTCAAGCTGTTTCACGGGCGGGCCCTCCTCTGCGACGAGGTCGGCCTCGGGAAGACCATCGAGGCGGGGATGCTCATCAAGGAGTACCTCATGCGGGGCATGGTGAAGAACGTCCTGGTCCTGACCCCGGCGCCCCTCGTCTCGCAGTGGAAGGAAGAGATGCAAGCCAAATTCGGCATCGAGTTTCTGACCACGGACGATGAGGAGTTCACAAGCGACCCGGCCGGCTTCTGGAAAAAGCGGTTCATTATCGCGTCTCTCAATACGGCGAAGAGCGCCAAAAACATGCCGCTGGTCACGGAGCAGTTCTACGATCTCGTGGTGGTGGACGAGGCGCACCACCTCAAGAACAGGGCCGCCCTCTCGTGGAAGCTCGTGAATCAGCTCAAGAAAAAGTTCATACTGCTGCTCACGGCCACGCCGGTCCAGAACAACCTCATCGAGCTGTTTAATCTCATTACCATTCTGAAGCCGGGACAGTTTAAGACGGAAAAACAGTTCAAGCAGGACTATCTTCAAAAGGGGAGCCTGAAGGCAACGGCGGACAAGGACCGGCTGAAGGCGCTGCTGCGCGACGTGATGATCAGAAATACACGGAGCGCCATCGATCTCAAGCTCCCGAAGCGGTTCGCCACGACCGTCAGGCTCGAACCATCGGAGACGGAACGGGAGATTTATGCGCGTCTTGACGGATTTATCAGAAAACACGGGTTTCAGAAGCAGACGATCTATCTTCTTCTGCGGGAGGCCGGGAGCAGCCCCTTTGCCCTGAAGCAGACGCTCCTCGCCATGAACGGAAAGGACGGCGCAGACGGCATCATCGAGGCCATCGGCGACCTCAGCGACATCGGCAAGGGCACGGCGCTCATGGAGATACTCTCGAAGAACCCAGGCGAGAAGAAGATCATCTTCACCCAGTTCATCAAGAGCATAGATTACATCGCCGGTCTTCTGGAGCGGCACGACGTCCCCTTCGTCATGTTCAGGGGAGACATGTCTCTCAAGGAAAAGGACGCCGCAATCGCGGCGTTCAGGAGCGACATTCCGGTTCTCATCTCCACGGAGTCCGGCGGAGAGGGCAGGAATCTTCAGTTCTGCAACACCATCATCAACTTCGACCTCCCGTGGAACCCCATGAGGATCGAGCAGCGGATCGGAAGACTTCACCGGATCGGCCAGACCCGCGACGTCTTTATCTTCAATCTTTCCGTGAAGGACACTATTGAGGACTACATCATCGATATCCTCGACAGCAAGATCAACATGTTCGAGATGGTCATCGGCGAGATCGAGCCGATCTTGGGACATCTGGGCGAGGACCGGGACTTCGAGGACATCATCCTGGAGATGTGGCAGAAGACCGGCAGAGAAAATCTGAGGGAGGGTTTCGAACAACTGGGCAGCGATCTCGTCAAGGCGAAACAGAACTACCTGAACGCGAAAGCTGCCGACAGCGAGATATTCGGCGAGGACTATGAGATGTAAAAGTTCGGAGTTGTGAGTTCGGAGTGCGGAGTAAAAACAAAAAATGCGGAAGGTTCGATCGCGGTGAATACCCATGAATAAAACACTGCCTGATGTCATAGCCGATGTGCTGACGTACCATGGCGCCGTCGTTGATAAAACGGCGGAGGATTGCCTCGATGTCGTGGCCCCTCCCGAAATTGCGCCGCTCCTCGACGTGCCGGAGTACGTGAGGCTGAGTTTTTCCTATGGCGGGACCTGCGAAGATACGGTCAGCGCAACCTTTGACTCCAAGTTTTTCGGTTCCCTGGGGAAACTCTTTGCCAACGCGGGAAAATTCGCCTCGGCGCGCTTTGAGCCGTCGCTCCCGAACATCGAAAAAACAGCACGGCTTGTCGATGAAAGGTTCGTCTTCCACAACGCCATCTTCCGTCCGGACAGGGTCGAGACATCAGACATATCGTATCTGCTCGTTTGCTTAAAATACACCGCGGTGTCCGACGAAAAGCATGAAGGCATCGTGCCGGTCCTGATAAACGGCACGAATCTCTCCACGATCCCTCTGGAAGGCGCGTTTGACGAGGTTTTGAAAAACCTGCAGGAGCTGGATTCCGGCGCCGACGAAGAACAGAACGTCGAAAACCGCATACGGGGAAACCTTTCGTTGACTCTGGGCTCTGAAGCGCTGGCCAAGACGTTCCATGCGGCCTGTGCCGCCGGGGTGCAGATTGTACTGGAACGACAGCAGGAGTTCATCAAAAGTCTCGATCGGCGGCTTAACCGCGATGTGAAGCGGGTTTTCGAGTATTATGATGCGCTGAAAGGAGAAATCGATCGAAAGCGAGAGCAAAAAGGCGTGGAGGGCAGCGACGGCAAAACCGATTCCCTCATGAACAAGCTGAATGCAATCGAGGCTGAGCGGAAGGGGAAGATTCAGGACTTGATCGCAAAATACGCTTTGAACATCAGGATAGAGCCGCTCACGGCAGTCGCGATCGAGACCCGGGTACCCCTATTCTGGATTACGATCAAGCGGCGGCTTGCTGCCAGGAGCTTTCCCGTCACCTACAACACGATCGTCGGCGGGTTCGATGCTCTGCCGTGCGAGTCGTGCTTTCACCCGCGCGGAGGCTACTCCGTCTGCGACGACAAGCTGCATATCGTTTGCGGCGAGTGCTTTGCGACGTGTCCTTCCTGCGGCAGGCAGTACTGCAAGGCATGTCATAAGGATACGTGCCCTAAATGCAAAAGGAAGAGTTGAGATGAAGTATATCCCAATGAAGGTCGGAGTCGTTTTGGCCGCCCATGGTCTTATTGTTTCCAATAGCAAGGTGGACGGTGCCTATGATTTTCTCGTCAGTCAGAGTATAGCCCACCATTTGGGTAATCATGGGGTTTAGCCCGATACCCAGTTCGGCAATGAGGTCCTTGTCCCCGCTGGCGTGGTTAACTAGATCCAGATAGTGCTCCAGCCCCTCTTTGGCCCGGACCGGGTGGGCTCTTCCTTCTCTGAAATCCAGCTCCAGGTCGACAATTCGCTTTCCCTCCCGGATAATCAGATCAAAGATGACCCTCCCGTTAGTTCCGTGATGAAGAGGAGCTACAAATACCATGGAAAGTGGATGGCAGATCAATAACTTTATAGTACAATCTAAGTAGGCCATATGGTCAATAATTATGAGATACTTGGGTGAGGCAAGTCCAGCAAGGTAATGTCCTGAGAGCCTCATCCTGGCCGGAAGCCGAGAATCAAGGAGAGAAAAATCTAAGAGGTGATGTGCAATGTCGAACCTAAGAAAGGAGAGAGATATGACCGTGTATGACGTAACCATGGCCAAGATTCGCCAACTGCCGGAGTCTCTCGCGCAGGAAGTGAGTGACTTCGTAGAGTTTCTGCTGATGAGACGTGACAGTACTCGCTGGCAATTGTGGACCCAGTTCGCTGAGGCGTTAGAAATGGCCGAATTGGATTTCTCCGACTACTTACTCAATCTGGAAGATTATGAGAATCGTTTAGCCCGTGGAGAGATCCAATGGTGACAATTACAGGAAGGCAGATAGATTTCACGGGATCAATATTATGACCATCAAAGGGGTTACAGTAGTCGGAAGCGAAAATGTTGTGAACAAGGAATACTCTGACCTTTACGAAGTTCTTAGTGAGCCGAAAGATATTATTGGCGAGACTGAAAGAAGGCTGTTTGCGGCATGAGAGAAGAAAAAGCAACTACACCCAGGTGGGAAGAATTTCACAGATGGGAAAGAGCATACGAAATGGAGCGCCTTAGAGGGCTCACACCAGCTCAGAAAATTGAAATCTGTCAAGAACTTTTTCAGGCAGTGTTAAGAATTCGAGGAGAAAAAGTTCGAAGCGCCTGGGGTTCAGACGAGGAAGAGAAGGAAAGTCCTCATATCCAATACTGGATAAATTTGAGAAAATCTCTCCTCAAAGGGTCTTAGGATGATTCTCAAAACTTTGAAAGATATCGCCCGACTTCTCAGCAAGGAGGAGATTCCTTATATGGTCACTGGCGGTCAGGCGACAATTCAGTACGGCATGCCAAGATTGACTCAAGATATCGATATCACAGTTGCCCTAACCTCTGAAGATGTTACGAAGGTTATAAATGCCGCCAGATGCAGAAAATAAAGAATGGCTCAACCGATGGGAGCAAATAAAAGAGAAGGCCAAGAATGACCATATGTGGGGGCATTAGAATGATGATTCAAATTCAGCCAGATGACATTCTTCGAGGGCCCTTTTGGCCAGAAAAGATCCGAGTAATATCGGTCAAATCTATCGGAGAAAGCGGGATCAAAATTGAGGCTGTAGGGATAGAAACGAGAGCGTTTTATAATCCCATCCTTTCACAGGAAGATATAAAAACTGTCGAAATCACTGAAGAGAAACCTTTTCAATTCTCTGGGGATGGGGAATGCATATTTCTCTACCTGGAATCTCATCGAATAAGAAATGCCTTTCAATTTGACCCGCTTTATGCGGTAAACATCTCTCAGATTGACCCTTTGCCTCATCAGATTGAAGCTGTCTATCATTACATCATGCCCAATCCCCGTATCCGTTTTCTTTTAGCAGATGATCCTGGTGCTGGAAAAACTATCATGGCCGGGCTTCTTTTGAAAGAACTTAAGTATCGCGGGCTTGTGGACCGAACCCTTATTGTTATGCCCGGGCACCTCAAAGACCAGTGGCTCAGGGAGATGAAGGAAAAATTCCAGGAGAATTTCATCGTTGTAGATAGAGATGTGATGAGCGCAGCCTGGGGACAGAATGTGTTTACAGACAGAAATCAGATCATCATATCCATGGATTTTGCCAGGCAGGACGATGTCATGTTTGCTCTTAAGGACTCTGGATGGGATTTATGCATCGTTGATGAGGCTCACAAGATGTCCGCTTACAAATATGGCGAAAAAGCAAGCAAAACCCAGAGATATAACTTAGGAGAACTCCTCTCACCACTCACCACTCACCAGCTATCTGCTTTTCCTCACTGCAACACCCCATCGAGGAGACCCGGAAAACTTCCGTCTGCTGCTCGACCTCTTGGAGCCGGGCTTCTTTGCTGATACGGCAATGCTTTCTGAGTCCATTCAAAACAAAGATAATCCCCTATTTTTGAGGAGGCTTAAGGAGGATTTAAAAGACTTCGAAAGGGCTCCACTCTTTCCACCTCGAAAGGTGGAGACGGTTAAGTATTATCTCTCTAATGATGAAAAGAGGCTTTACAACGGGGTTACGGAATACGTTGAAAAGCACTTTAACAGAGCTCTGGAAAATGAAAAACATAATGTTACTTTTGCTCTCACCATTTTACAGCGGCGCCTTGCTTCAAGTGCCCGTGCCATAAGAAAATCCTTAGAGCGTAGATACGAGCGGCTGAAGGAACTCTATGAAAAAGGGCAGCTCATTCAAGAGGTGGGATACGACGAAGAGTATCTTGAGGATTTAGAGGAAAAGGAGCGGTGGAAGAAGGAAGAAGAATTACTGGAAAAACTCACCTCCGCAGAAACTCTCGAAGAACTGAAAGAAGAGATAAAAAAGCTTGAGGAGCTCGGGTCTCTTGCTAGGGAGGTTGAAAAGAAAGAGATTGAAACGAAACTGAATGAGCTTAAGAAGGTAATGGATGCTGAAAAGCTTCAGAAGTCGGAGATAAAATTACTGATATTCACAGAATCCAAAGATACCTTGGAGTATTTGGTCGAGAAGCTGAGAAAGTGGGGCTATTCAGTTACATTCATTCATGGTGGAATGAATCTTGACCAGAGGATTAAGGCTGAAAATGATTTCAGGAATCAAGCCCAGATTATGGTATCCACAGAGGCAGGCGGAGAGGGCATTAACTTGCAGTTTTGCTGGCTTATGGTTAACTATGACATCCCCTGGAACCCCAATCGCTTAGAGCAGAGAATGGGCAGAGTTCATCGCTACGGTCAGCAGCACGAGGTTCATATCTACAACCTTGTAGCAGTGGATACGCGGGAGGGTCGTATTCTGGAAAAACTTTTCGAAAAACTCTCCCGCATTCGAGAGCATCTTGGCTCAGACAGGGTCTTTGATGTTGTCGGCGAGGTCCTGGTGGGAAGGAGTTTAAAGGATCTTATCGTAGATGCCATTGCCAACAGGCGAACGATGGAGGAGATTCTAAAAGATTTTGAAAGAATTCCCGATGAGGTGGCTATTGGCAAAGTAAAGGAAGCAAGCCTGGAAGCCTTAGCTACCCGCCACATTGATTTAACCAGAATCCTGGGCGAGCAGCGAAGAGCGAGGGAAAACAGGCTTGTTCCAGAATACATCGAGGAGTTTTTCAAAAGGAGTGCTAAAGCACTGGGTATTGCGATGAAGAGGCAGGATGGTTTCTGGCATGTAACTTCTGTGCCTTTCGAGATCCGCAATCAGCCTTACGACCTCAAAGCAAAGTTTGGTGAGGTTCAGAGAGAGTACAGCAAGGTCTCCTTTGACAAGGAGAAGGCTTTCAAAGGTCAGGCAGAATTTGTAGCGATGGGGCACCCACTCCTAGAGGCGGTTGTAAGTGCTATTTTAACTCGTTATGACCGGATTGCAGGCGAAGGTGCTACCTTCCTTGACCCCGCAGGGAAGAAAGATGGCATCATATGGTTTTTTGAGGGGGAAATAAAGGATGGGAAAAACATCACAGCGGGCAAAAGATTGTTTGCTGTTTACCAGGAGATTAACGAGCAAGCTTTATCCTTCGTCAATCCTGCCATACTCTGGGATTTGAAACCGCTGAATAAAGAGCAATCACAGGCTTCTGAACTCTCTTGCCCCTCTGACGCAGATACAATCAAATCCTTTCTTGTAACTGAGGGACTTGAAAACTACAAGAAAGAACTTCTAGAGAGACGGCAGCGGGATGCTGGAGTCAAAAAGAAGTACGGAATCCGCTCCCTTGAGTCGACGATCCTTGATTCAGATGCCAAGATTTCAGATTATGAAACAAGAAGGATGAAAGGGGAAAACATACCTGAAGCCACGATTCAAAATGAAGTTCGAAGAAGAGAAGACTTAGAACGCAAAAAGCAGCGCCTGCTTAAAGAAATCGAAGCCGAAGTCCATCTCTATGCCACTGAACCTACAATCATCGGTGCTGTGAGAGTCCTTCCCGGCAAGATGCAGGGAGAGATGATTGCTGATGAGGAGATCGAACAGGTTGGGATGGAGGTTGCTCTGGAATATGAAAAAAGACAGGGTAGGGAGCCGGAGGATGTACATCTTGAGAATTTAGGCTACGACATCCGTTCCAGAGATGAAATGGAAAACTATCGCTATATTGAGGTCAAGGCGAGGGCAAGAGAAGGTGCAGTTGCACTGACGCCCAATGAGTGGCTTATGGCGAAGAGGCTCAAAGAGGAATACTGGCTCTATGTGATTGTTAATACTGCTACACATCCTGAACTCTACGTCATTCAGAATCCCGCGACGCACCTTAAGCCCGAGGAAGAAGTAAGCATCGTAAGGTACATCGTCAAGGATTGGAAAAATAAGTCGGAGAGGGCAAATTGAATAAGTCTTTCATAGAAGTAGACTTCCCTGTGAAGGAAGTAAGCGAAGAATCCACTCGTGAGAAAAACATCCGCCACGGGCACATATCCACGCTTCACATCTGGTGGGCTCGCAGACCTCTTGCTTCTTCAAGAGCCTCTATCTATGCTGCACTCATGCCAGAGCCAAGGGACGAGGAAGAGCGATTGAAGCGGGCGCATTTCATAGCCAACCTCTCCAAGTGGGAGAACTCCCTCAATAAAAGTCTCATCCAAAGGGCAAGAGAAGAAATCTTGAGCGCAAGCAATGGAAAACCGCCAAGAGTCCTTGACCCTTTTGCTGGAGGCGGTGCCATACCGCTTGAGGCCCTGCGATTGGGATGCGAAACTTATGCCAGCGACCTGAATCCGGTCGCTGTGCTTATTTTGAAATGCACACTTGAGTATCCGCAGAAGTATGGAAGAAAAAAGGTGAAGAGCAACGACCTTTTCGGTGAAAAGGAAATCAATCCATTACTTGAAGATGTGAAGAAATGGGGTAACTGGGTTTTGGAAGAGGCAAGAAAAGAGATTGGCCAATTCTATCCTGAAGAGAAAGACGGTTCAATTTCCGTAGGCTACATCTGGGCAAGAACCGTGAAGTGTCAGAACCCAGCCTGCGGCGCGGAAATACCTTTGGTAAGGCAAACATGGCTGGCCAGGAAGGATAAAAAGAAAGTTGCCTATAAGGTGATTCCAATAGGCAACAGAGTTGAGTTTGAGATTAGGGAGGGCGACTCAATCGATTTTGACCCTGAGACTGGCACAGTATCAAGAGCGAAGGTCATCTGCCCCTGCTGTGGTTCTGGCTTGAACGATAAAGAGACGAGAAAGCAGTTTCAGGAAGGAAAAGCAGGACAGAAGATGATTGCGGTTGTTCTGCACCATCCAAAAAGGCAGGGAAAGAGTTATCGCCTTGCAACAGAAAAAGATTTGGAGATTTTCGGAGAAGCGGAGAAGCATCTGGAGAAGAAAGGACAGGAATTATTTGACAAATGGGGCTTTGACCCTGTGCCGGATGAACCGTTGCCACCAAAAGAAACTCTTGGCTTCCGTGTGCAAAGATATGGAATGCTCAAATGGGGCGACCTTTTCAACCCCCGCCAGAAGCTGGCGCTGATAACATTTGCGGAGAAGGTGCGGCAGGCATACAGAAAGATGCTGTCTGAAGGTCTGGAGGAAGGTTATGCGAAGGCGGTGGTGAGTTATCTGGCGTTGGGGGTGGATAGATTAGCGGATTTTGGTTCTGTTCTTTGTGTCCTAAATGTTACTGGTGGTCGAGGAGTTGTTCATACGTTTGGACGGCAAGCATTACCAATGGCTTGGGATTATATCGAATCAAATCCTTTCAATCCCGTTGCTGCTGGTTGGCCAACTGCTTGTGAAAAAAACGAGAAATGGATCCAGCATGCCTCACAGACAGCCTATACTCCCGCCATCGTCACGCAATCCTCCGCCACCTCTTTACCCTACGGCGATAACTTCTTTGACGCGGTCATAACTGACCCGCCTTATTATGACAATGTGCCTTATTCCTATCTTTCTGATTTCTTCTATGTCTGGCTAAAAAGAACAATCGGAGATTTGTATCCAGAACTCTTTGCCACTCCATTAACGCCAAAGACAGAAGAAATCGTGGCTTACTCCTATGGAGAGGGTGGATTTGAAAGTGGGAAGAAGTTTTTTGAGGAGATGATTGCTAAAGCCTTCCGTGAAATACAGAGGGTTTTGAAACCTAATGGTATTACCTGTACCGTATTTGCCCACAAATCCACAGAAGCATGGGAAACCATCATAAACGCTCTTTTAAATTCCGGGCTTTATCTTACTGCAAGTTGGCCTGTTCATACCGAAATGAAAGCCCGCCTGCGTGCAAGCGAATCTGCGGCCCTCGCCTCCTCCATCTACATGGTCTGCTGCAAGCGAACCGAGAAAAAAACAGCCTACTTCAATGAAATCAAGCCTCAGATTGAGGTAAGAATCAAAGAAAAGCTCGACCAGTTCTGGAACGAGGGCATAGGTGGAAGCGATTTCTTCATCTCTGCCATTGGTCCAGCGATGGAAGTGTTTGGAAAATACGAGGGCGTTGAGAAACTCTCTGGTGAGAAAGTTTCGGCAAAAGAACTGCTTGAGTATATTCGCAAAAGTGTGAGCGAATATGCGCTTACAAAGATTCTCAAAAGCCCGCAGTTGGGAGGCATTGATGAGGAGACGAGATTTTATCTTCTCTGGCGCTGGACTTACAACTCCGCAAAGGTGCACTTCGACGATGCGAGAAAACTGGCACAGGCAGTTGGTGTGGAAATCACAGAGCAGTGGGGAAACGGGTTTATCAAAAAAGAAAAGGAGTTTATCTCAGTTCTGAGTGCAAAAGAAAGAGGCAGAAGCTTTCTTGAGAAACAAAAATTCGAGAGCATGATAGATATTCTCCATGCCTGCCTTCTCTTCTGGGAGCAGAACAACCGGAAGGCAATATCAGAGCTTCTCGAAGAGACAGGCAATTTAAACAACAATGCCTTCTGGCAGGTGGCCCAGACGATTTCCGAGGTTCTGCCCGACGGAGATAAGGAGAAGCAGATGCTGCAAGGTTTCCTCTACGGGAAAGAGAATTACGGCAAGACAGGGGCAAGGGTTGATCAATATCAAATGATATTGTTTGAGAAGGGATAATCACTATGACTAATAAAAATAGCGAATTCACTCAAATTCTGAAAAAGCTTAAGGGGGCAAGATTTTATTGGGCAGATTTGCATATCCACACTCCAGCGTGGCACGGTTTTAAGTTGCCATCCGGCGCAAGAACAACCGATGAAAAATGGAAGACAGAATTTGCCTTAGAGTATATTAGAAAAGCACAAGAAAATGGCATTAGTATCCTGGGAATTACTGAACATAATGACGTTTCGTGGGTGGATTATGTAAGAAATGCCGCCGCAGGAACCGGAATAAAAGTTTTCCCAGGATTTGAGATAACTACCAAAAGCGGTGCTGATGGTATTCATATTTTGTGTCTTTTTGACCCAGATATAACAAAAGATATATTAGATGGTTTACTCTCTAATTTCGGACTCTTGCCGAACCAAAGGTTTTATGATGATGGAAGTCCTAAAGTGGTTACAAAGGACTTAGAGGAAATTATAGAAGCGGTAAAGAAACAGGGTGGAATATGTATTGCGGCTCATGTCTCTTCAGATAATGGACTGTTAGCAAAGACAGAGGGACAGATCAGGGTGGATCTATTCACAAATCCCGATCTTTTGGCGGTTGAAATTCCAGAAGGCCGAGAGGCATTAGGGAGTTTTGAGAAAAAGGCTATTTCCAATGAACTTGATAATTATAAGCGTAGATTTCCAATAGCCTGTATTAACTCTTCGGATGCCAAGAGCATTAATGAAATAGGAATGAGAAAAACCCTTATTAAGATAAGCTCTTTTACGGTGGAAGGCTTACGAGTGGCCTTCTTGGACTGGCAGTCTCGTATTCGCTTGCAGGATGAGTTACCTAAGCAACCTCTTCGATTCTCAAAGATTCTTGCCGTCAAGTGGGAAGGTGGTTTTCTTAATAACGTTGGGATCCACTTCAATGATAATCTTAATTGTATTATTGGCGGCAAAGGAACCGGAAAATCCACTGTTGTTGAAACAATTCGTTATGTCTTTGAAGAAAAGGTAAAGGCAAGTGAGATTGAAAAACAATATAACGCAATTCTCAAAGAAGTTTTTAGGAGTGGATCGAAAGTGTCTGTCTTGATTGAGGCTCACCACCCTGCGCCAAAAAGGTACATCATAGAAAGGATATACCCTCAACTACCTGTTATCAAAGAAGAGGATGGGACAATCCGTGGTGACCTTAAGCCCAACGATATTTTTAAGATTGAGGTCTATGGACAAAAAGAAATTTATGAAATCTCGAAAGACCGTCAATTCCTTTTTGCTCTTTTGGATCGATTTGTAGGCGACAGATTGGATTCCCTAAAAGAGGAGCAAAAAGAGCTTCTCAGTACATTGGAAGAGAATAAAGCTGACCTTCTACGGTTACAACGCAGTATCTCTTTAGCAGAGGAAAAAATTGCTGATGCTCCTTCTTTAGAAGAAAAGATTAAAACATACAGAGAAACGGGAATTCAAGAAAGCCTTAGAGAAAAGAGACAATATGCTAAAGAAGAGCAGCTTCTGCAACGTAGTCGGGAGAAGTTAGAGCAGTTTTCTGATCTACTCAAGCATTTTAAAGGGGAAATTGATCTGGATGCATCCTTTTTACTTCAAGCTGACAAAGATGAACTCCCTAACAAAAATATTCTTCATAGGGCGAGGGAGATTATAGAGAGCCTATCTAAGGCAATTGGAAAGTCTACAAGAGAGATGGAAGATTCATTGCAAAGCGCCATCGAGAAATATCAAGGTGCAGAAGTTTTGCAGAAATGGCAGGAGTTGAACAGAAAGCAAAATGAACGCTACGCAAAGATATTAAGAAGCCTGCAAGACAAATTCAAAACAGTTGATCCTGATGAGCTTGTAAGGCTGGAACAGAAGGTTGAACAGCTTAAGCTAATAAGGCAGGAGAAAGAGAAATATGACCTCCAATATGAGGAGTTAGAAAAACAGCGCAACAATTTACTCATAAGTCTCCAGAACAACAGGTCTCAAGCATATCGAACCAGAGAACAGGTGATGAATGAACTCAATGAGAAATTAAATGGAGCCCTTAGAGTTAGGCTGAGGTATCAAGGTGAAAAGCAAGAATTTATGAAGAGGTTAAAGCAATTAAAATCAGGTCTTAGGGAGGAACAACTTGATCGTATTATTAAGTCAGACGATTTCTCTGTTCTTGAATTTACCCGTGCCCTTCGAGCAGGTGCTGATAGCCTTGTGCAAAAATATAGAATTCCGTCCGCATCTACTGAGACCCTCTGTAGGTCAATTTCGCAGGAGGAATTGTACAGCTTAGAAACCTTTGAAATACCAACTACAGCCATCATTGAGCTCAATCTGGGCTCCAAAGAGGCTCCAAACTTCAAAAACATTGGGGATTTGTCGGTTGGCCAGAAATGCACCGCACTGTTGACCCTGATATTGCTTGAAAACCCATATCCCCTTGTGGTTGACCAACCAGAGGATGACCTGGATAACACCTTTATCGTCAATGATATTGTAAATCGTTTGCGTCGGGAAAAAGAGCACCGACAGTTTATCATCACAACGCACAACGCTAATATTCCGGTTCTGGGTGATGCAGAGCTTATCATTCCCCTTGAGGCGACAGCTGACCAGGCAAACGTGGAGGAAGGATTATGTGGTTCTATTGATGATGAACTCGTCAAGGAAATAGTTAAGAAGGTACTGGAAGGTGGAAGGGAAGCATTTGAGATCAGAAAGGAAAAATATGGCATATAGGAAGGACTGGAAGTGACAAAACTTGAATTATTAGAAATCATTAGAAATGGCGAAAGTAGCTATAGCGAATTTAAATTAGATTCCATCAGTCCTAATGAATTAGCAGAGGTTTTTGTCGGATTTGCTAATTCTGATGGGGGCAAGGTGTTGTTAGGACTAGATGATAATGGTGATATTATCGGAATAACAAAAGATAAGATTGAAGAATGGGTCATAAATATCTGTCGAAATAATTGCGAACCGGGAATAATTCCCTTGGTAGAAACAGTTGAGGTTGAGCCAGCTAAAAAAGTCATGGTTGTTACGATTCCCAGAGGGTTAGGTTCTGTATATAAAACAAACAGAGGAAGATGGCGTATACGGGTTGGCTCTACGACTCGTGAGGCTTCTACTGAAGAATTAGCAAGACTCTTCCAACAGAGAGGAATGGTTCACTTTGATATTGCCCCGGTTCCGAAGGTAGGATTTGGGCAACTCGATATGCGAAGGGTAAGATATTATTGGGAAGTAATACGGAAGATAAAGTTAGATGAAGTTGAAACTAAGTTAGAAGACCTGCTTCTCAATTCGCAAATAATGACTCAAATAGATGAGGGCAAATTCTTAACTATCGCTGGCACGCTTATTTTTGCCAAGAACCCAGAGAGGTTTTTGCCACAGGCAGGTATTACAGCAGTTAGATTTAAAGGCAATGATTTATCATACGAAACTTTAGACAGAGAAGATATTGAGGAAGCATTAGTAAATTCATATGATGACGAAGGGAAGATAATTGAATATGGGGTAATAGAAAAGGCAATAAGATTTGTAGAAAGAAACACCTCAACCTTTTCGTATATGGATGGTATAGTGAGAAAAGATATTCCACAGTATCTCAAAGAGTCTGTCAGAGAGGCAATAGTAAATGCTGTAGCTCACAGGCACTACAGCATAATTGGTTCTAAAATTCGGTTGTTTGTTTTCAATAACAGATTAGAAGTAAGGAGTCCAGGCAAAATCCCTAATACGGTAACAATCGAACAGATGAAGGCTTCCTGCCATTATGCAAGAAATCCTGTTATTGTGAAATTCCTTCAACACTTTGGCTATGTTGAAGACATAGGGTTGGGCATACCAAATAAAATAATCAAATTGATGAAAGAACATTCCGGAAAAGAGCCCGAGTTAAAGGAGTTGGGTGAAGAATTTATTGTTACTCTATTTCCAGCAGAAGCAAAAGAAAATATGGAGAGGGGATGAAAATGACCCTACCATCCTGGTGGCAGGTAACAATCCCTCATAGGGACATAAGAGAAGGAAAACTGAGCGAGGCAATCTTTGCCGCTGATTTAGGAGATGTGGTTTATGGCAAGGCGCCTCTGGAATATCGGGATGCGAGCATCTTTTTCCAGAAGACATATCTTACGCAAGGCTTAAAAAATCTCCTTGAGAACGTGCTTTCCCGTTTGAGCGGTGGAAAAGGCGATGCAGTGATTCAGCTCCAGACACCTTTTGGCGGAGGCAAGACCCACGCCCTTCTGGCACTCTACCATGTCGTGAGACACAGAAAAGAGATAGAGCACCTAACAGCAGTGTCAGAACTTCCTGAGGCAAAGGATGCAAAGGTTACAGTCTTTGTAGGCACACAGGCAGATGCCGTTTCCGGGAAGACGCCCTGGGGAGAGATTGCTGAACAATTAGGGCAGTATGAAATCATAAAAGAGCACGATAAAAAGCGCATCGCACCTGGAAAGGAAAAACTGAGACAGATTCTTGAAGCATCAGGTCCCACCCTTATCCTGATGGACGAGATTCTAGAATATATCGTCAAAGCCAATCGGGCAGAAAAGGTGGAGAAAATCACTCAGGGTCAGACCCTTGCCTTTCTACAGGAGATTTCCGAAGTGGTCGCATCCTCTGAGAATTGCGGTCTGGTCATTACTCTTCCGGCCAGCATCCTTGAAAGATACGACGAAGAGGCAGAGAGGTCTTTGCAGCAGTTGCAGAAGATCTCGGGGCGAGTAGAAGCAGTTTATACACCCGTAGAAGGAGTGGAAATCTACGAAGTAATTCGCAAGAGGTTGTTTGAGGATCTTGGGGATGAGAAGACAAGGAGACAGGTGGCTGAGAGCTACTTCAAACTCTATCAGAGCTTGAGCACGGACGTCCCGTCAGAGGTCAAAGAGATAGAGTATAGAGAGCGGATAGAGCGGGCCTATCCCTTCCATCCTGAACTCATTGATGTGCTTTACGAGAGGTGGGGCTCTTATCCTACCTTTCAGAGGACAAGAGGGGTCTTGAGACTTGTGGCAGAAGTGGTGGCGGACCTCTATGGGGGGAAGGTAGTATCACCGCTCATTCAGTCTTCGATTGTTAATCTTGAAAACCAGACCATACGAAGAGAATTCATCAAACACATTGGCAATGAATACGACAGCGTTATCTCTGCAGATATCGCAGGTAAGAATGCGAAGGCACCAAGAATAGATAAGGAGATGGGCAGCGAATATGAAAGGTACGGTACTGCGAAAGGTATAGCCACTTCGGTATTTCTTTACTCCTTTAGCGCAGGTGCAAGCAGAGAGACCACACTGCCAAGGATTCGGGTGGCACTGCTTAGGGAGGGGATCCCAGCAACCATCGTGGGTGATGCTGTAGCCAAGTTAGAGGAGGAACTCTGGTATTTTCACTCCGAAAGAAAACAGTATGCTTTTCGCAATCAGCCTAATCTGAACCGTGTAATCGTAGACAGAGAAGAGACTATTTCTGAAGACAGAATCCGAGAAGAGCTTAAAGGCCTTATTCAAAAGAATGCAGGCCGTGCTCTTGAAGTTTATCTCTGGCCGGAGAGTGCATCAGATATTCCAGACAACAAAAACCTCAAACTTGCTATTCTCTCACCCAGCTGCTCCTATGACTCAGATAAGGGAAAAAGACTTGCCGCCGAACTTTTCGAGAAGGCAGGCCTTGGATTCAGGGTGTACAAGAACACTCTTTTCATCCTGCTGATAGACGACAACCAGCATGTTTTCCTGAATAAAGCCTTGAGGCGACTTTTAGCCCTTGGGGAGATTCAAAGTGATAAGTCTCTCCTTGAAACCCTTACCAGGCAAAGCCAGGAAGAACTTAACAAGAAGTTGAAGGAAACGGAAAAGGAGATGCCGTTTAAGATTCTCATGGCTTATAGATATTTGGGCGTGTTAGAAAATGGCGGCATCAATTGGAAGGATTTGGGCATTCCTACAGTAGGAAGTAGCCAAACAATCTCTGAAAGAGTGAAGCAGTACTTGAAAGACCAGGAAAAATTGCTTAGCCGTCTTACCCCTAAATACCTGCTGGACAAGACCTTTGGTAAGGATGAAAACGAGAAATCGTTAAGAGAAATATATGAGCTACATCTTAAGACTCCCGGAATGCCGCTTCCAGAAAGTGAGGAGGTCTTGCTGGACGCAGTCATAGAGGGAGCCAGGACAGGAATCTTGGGGGTTAGGGAAAACACAGAGGTTTACTATAGGCAAGAGGTGACTCCCACCATAGATTCTATAGTCTTGCGAGGAGAAGTAGCAAGTAGGATAAAAGAAGGAGAAAGAGAAGAAGAAAGGAAGGGAGGGGCAGAGGAAGAAGAAATTGTAAAGAAGGGAGCGATCAGGAGAGTGACTTTACGAGCCAAAATACCGTGGGATAAACTATCTGCTGTGATAACCGGGGTCATTCGACCTTTAATGGATAGAGGTCTTCCGCCTGAGATTACCATCGAGATCCAGGCAGATTCTGTGGAGGGCTTTGACAGAACCACGCTGGACAGTAAGGTAAAAGAAACCCTCAGGCAGATAGATGCAAAAATAGAAGAATGGAAAGAAGAATGATTCGGTGATAGCATAAAAGGTTCGTATCTTATTAGGCGACATATTTCGCGACTTTGTAGAGAGGAGTGCAACATGAGAGCATACGAATTCCCAGTCAAAGTAACACCTGAGGGGAGATTGGAACTCCCTAGTGCTTTATTGAAACTATTGCCGAGTAGCCAGGTGGTCCGGGTTATCATTCTCATTAACGAACCCACGGATCTGGAAGAGCAAGCGGCCTGGTCTCGCCTGACAGCAGAGCAATTTTTCAGTGGCTACAGCGAAGCGAACACTGTCTACGACAGGATTTGAGCAGCGATGGAAAGTTACCGTCCGGGAGAAGTTATCCTGCTGGTATTATCCATTGCGAGCTAAAGCTGTATGCCCTTGGGGCGTGCCATAAACCGCCAGGATGTTAGCTGTACTCCTCCGCAAATCTCCCCTTCTCCATCAACATCACCCCATCTACCACAACCGTCGGTTTCATCACAATCATATCCCAATGAAGGTCGGAGTCATTTTGGCCGCCCATGGTCTTGTTGTTACCAATAGCAATATGGACAGTGCCTATGATTTTCTCGTCAGTCAGGGTATAGCCCACCATCTGAGTGATCCTGGGGTTTAGCCCAATCCCCAGTTCGGCAATGAGGTCCTTATCCCCACTGGCGTGGTTAACTAGATCCAGATAGTGCTCCAGTCCCTCTTTAGCCCGGACCGGGTAGGCTCTTCCTTCTCTGAAATCCAGCTCCAGGTCGACAATTCGCTTTCCCTCCCGGATAATCAGATCAAAGATGACCCTCCCGCTAGTTCCGTGATGAAGAGGGGCTACAAATACTTCCCCGCTGGGAATGTTCAGAAGTACAGCTCCCTGCTTCAAATCCTCTGAGCTAATTCTTCCGTCATCGCTAAAGATGGGTCGGTCGCCCAGCTCTATTGTGAGATCAGTTCCTTTTTCGTTGGTGATATGTACACTTTGGGAGTCTTTCAGAAGCCTCTGGATTTTGGCAGCCTGCCCCCCCAGCTTTTCATAGTCAATGTCCACGGCCGACCAGAACATTCGGTAGAAGGAATCGAAATCTATGCCCAGGTGTTGGGCTTGCTCTGCTGTAGGGAAGCCGATACCCACCCAGCGACATCCTCCCTTTTCCAGCCTGTTCCAGCGGTTTTTGGAGTAAGATCTCATGCCTGCCAGCCTCTTTCCACTTATGTCCTTGGATCTGGCTGGATCCTTCCTCTCCATGAAACAGGAAATGATCACCTGGGCCGCCTCCACTACTGACCGGTGAATTTGGGAAGGGATTTCCAGATACTGGGGGTCTGTCTCGGTCAGGGTTCGATAGACGAACTCATCGCTGTAGGCGCATATAAGAGGATCTGCTCCTATCTTTTTGCATTCAATGGCAATGAGATCTCCCAGAAAGAGGGTGTCTTCCCGGACGTCGATGAGAACACTCTCCCCTTTTTGGATATTCAGGCATTCATGGACAATCTTGTTAGCAATGGCAGGAAAATCTGGTTTCAATTTAGCCTCCTTGGTCTACTTTTCTCCGTATGGTATCATAACATGTAGGTTAAATAGACTTATTCATGTCTTCGGATAACCTGCCAAGTCTGGATAATTTATAAGAGAACTCAGAGTCTGTAATGTCTAGTATTCCAGATGTTCCTCCTGGCGTCATCAAAAGAAAGGTTGTACAAATCAGAGGAGCTTCAGCCGAGGTGATCCCGGATCTGGTAGCTATGGAAGAGCCTCTGGTCATCGAGCTGAACGGCAAGACCGTGGCGGTGATGATGAGGCTTCCTGGAGATGAGAAGGAGCTGGCCGCAGGGTTCTGCATAAGTGAAGGACTGGTACCGCATTTCCAGGATATCACCCTGATCCATCATTGTGGGCAAAGTTCCCCTATGGTAGATAGCGAGGACGGACTGGAAGAGTCCAGAAATCTGATCCAGATTAGTGCCAAAAGGGTAAACGAAGCCCTCCTGCGGGAGGATAAAGTAATGATGATCCGCTCAGGCTGCGGTCGGGCTGATGTGCGGGGGCTCGACGAGCTTCTGCCCAGATGTGAGAGTGACAGCAAAGTATCTCTGGAGACCATCTTCAGCCTGGTTAGAAAGCTCCAGGGTGTCCAGATAGTCTATCAGATGACCAGGGGTTCCCATATTGCAGCTCTGTTCGATTTGTCTGGAGAATTAGTGGTCTTCAAAGAGGATATTGGAAGACACAATGCCATTGATAAGGTGATCGGACACTGTCTGTTTCGGGGAATAGAGTTGAGCGACAAGCTCCTGTTCAGCAGTGGGCGCATAAGTTATGAGATGGTGGTAAAGGCCATCAGATCCAGGATTTCTGTCGTTTTATCCTTCTGTGCCCCTACCTCGGTGGCCCTGGAGCTGGCGGAGGCCAGTGGCTGTACCGTAATAGGCTTTCTCAGGGGGAGTAGGGCCAAGGTTTATACTAATCAGTGGAGGGTTTCAGCTGGTAGAGTTACGATAGTATCAGGGGAGTAGGGCCAAGGTTTATACTAATCAGTGGAGAGTTTATCCCGTGGCTCCCGCATAGGGGAAAGGACAAGAAATCGACCAGGAAGCCAGACCAAATCAGAATCAAAAAAACGGAAAGTTCAAGGTAACTTTCCTTCCCGATAATGTGACTATCTATGTGGAGCAAGGAGAGAACTTACATCGGGCTGCGGTGGCCGCCGGTGTCCATGTTGATGCCGCCTGTGGAGGAAATGGCACCTGTGGTAAGTGTCGGGTGCTCATAAAAAAGGGAAGGGCTAAATCTGCTCCCAGTCCGAACCTGAGAGAGGATCTGGTAGAGAAAGGCTATGTTCTGGCCTGCCTGGCCCCAGTGGCTGACGATCTGGTGGTAGAGGCGCCCTCCTCTGACTTCGCCACCGCAGTGATCGAGGATGGCACCGCTCTTCTGGCCAGGGCTATGAGGGCTCAGGAAGCAACTCTTAAACGTAAGATCAAGATCGAGGAGCCCGAATTGAACCCCCGGGTCCGAAGATATTTCCTGGAAGTAGAGCCACCTGATCTCAGCCGTGTTACCAGTGACAAAAGCAGACTCAAAAGGGCTATCAGGGAATCCACGGGCCGGGAAGAGATATACCTTCCCCTGTCGGTCATGCGCACCCTGCCCCACCATCTGCGTCAGGAAGGATGGAAAGTTACGGTTACTTTAGACAGACCCTCGGGGGCTGTCCTGGAGGTGGAGCCGGGGGATAGTTCTGATGAAAACTATGGTCTGGCCATCGACATAGGTACCACCTCAGTGGTGGTCTATCTGGTGGATCTGAATACCGGCAAGATAAGGGCCACTGCTTCCAACTATAACCGGCAGATTGAGACTGGTGACGATGTCATCTCCCGTATCGTCTTCTCTCTAAAAGGGGATGGACTCCGTCTCCTGCAGAAGCTGATTGTGGATACCCTCAACGATCTTATTTACCAGGCTGCCAAAAAGGCGGGCATAAACAGCAGACACATCTACTGTGCCTTTGTGGCTGGTAACTCCACCATGATCCATCTCTTTATAGGCGTCTCACCCAGATATATCAGAGAGGAACCCTATGTTCCCGCAGCTAACCTCTTTCCGGAGACTACAGCCAGGGATCTTGGTCTCAGGTCTGCCCCCAATGCAGTAGTCCACTGTCTACGAGGGGTAGCCAGCTACGTGGGAGCTGACATCACAGCGGGCCTTTTGGCCAGTGGACTGACCAGAGACGAGGAACTGACTCTCTTTATGGATATCGGGACCAATGGTGAGCTAGTCATAGGGAATAAAGACTGGCTGGTGGCCTGCTCCTGTTCTGCCGGACCCTGTTTTGAGGGCGGAGGGGTAAGGGCTTGTAACAAAATAAAGTTGACTTTTTGTACCGGCCATGCTAAAATAAAAGCATGGAGAAAAGGATAAAAGAAGAAGTTATGCTGAAAGTATTATCAACTCTGAATGAAGCACAATCTCGCTGGTATGTTGCCAAGGAGGCGATAAGTCTGGGGCGTGGTGGGCTAAAGCGAATGTCCGAGTTAACGGGGCTATCACGGCCTACCATCCTGAAAGGAATGAAGGAATTAAAAAGTGGCCAGGATTTATCAAAGATAGCGGAAGGGAAAATCCGTAAAGAAGGAGGAGGGAGGAAAAGACTTACTAATCTTGATTCAGCGCTTGTAAAAGATCTTACACACATTATGGATGAGAATACAGCAGGGGATCCGATGAGCCTGTTGAAGTGGACTGGAAAATCTACGCGCAAAATTGCAGATGAGATGGTCGACCTTGGGCACCCCATGAGCGCAATGAGTGTCTGTCGAATGTTGAAGGAAATGGGTTATTCTCTTCAGGCAAATGTAAAAACAAAAGAGGGGAAAGAACATCCTGACAGAGATGCTCAGTTCAAGTATATTAATGAGCAAG
>NZ_BLRZ01000003.1 GCF_013281975.1 Candidatus Hakubella thermalkaliphila
GCCATCTGGGAACCTACTGGCTCACAGTTCTTGGTAAGTACTTCAGCCGGGGGCGAGGGCATCGATCTTCAGGTTTGCCACATTCTTTTCAACTATGACCTCCCCTGGAATCCGATGGCTGTTGAACAGCGGATTGGTCGAATTCACAGGTACGGGCAGACCGACACCGCGCAAGTTTATAACCTTGTCGCTGAAGATACCGTTGAAGAACGTATCTACGGCTTGCTTGAAGAAAAGCTACTGGAAATCGCTCAGACCATTGGCAAAGTCGATCCTGTGACAGGACAGGTTGTAGAAGATGTTAGGTCAGAGATTCTGGGGTTCTTGGGAAGCTCGCCCAATTATCAGGATCTTTACAAGAAAGCTCTTGTAGACAAAGATTATCAAAGAACCGAGCGAGAGATAATCGAGGCAATCGAGAAAGCTCACCAAGCCAGTGAAGCTCTTCGCCAGCTTGCGCAGGACCTTGAGTCGTTTAATTTCGGGCGATACCGAAACATGAAAGGGCCGTTTGCGCTTGATGATCTCAAGCTCTTCGTGAAAAGAGGAGTTCTCAGATTGGGAGGGGCATTCATACCTCAAGGAGATGTCATCTATATTGAGACTCCGAAGGTCTTACATCAGTATCCGAATGTTTCGCCCCGGTATGAAAATGTGGTATTTGACCGCAAACTCGCCATGAGAAAACGAAGGGCCGACTTGTTTGGCCTTGGTCATCCATTGGTAGATGCTCTTATAGAACATCTCAGAAGTCCACTCTTCTCCGGTGAGGTGAGTATTCATAAAGGAACGTCTGAAGCTCATACAATTTCAGTCAGGTGCATGTTCGTGGTGAATCTTGAAGAAGGAGTAAGGAAAGTTTTCTATAAGACATTCTCTCTGGCAGATAATGGCCAACTGGAGGAATTTCGACCAAGAACTGATGTTGAAGCGCTACTATCACTGAGGAATAGAACCGCGCAAATAGAGCATGATAAAACACTAGCTTTCCCGCAAGCTCTGAAGAATAGGATCTCTTCGATTATCACAGACGAGGAGGCTCGACTGAGAGCCAAGTTTGATAGAGTTCTTTCCGTAAATAGCCAGATAGTGGGGCTAATGGCAAATTAAAGGAGCAAACACTACTGTCTTCCATTCCTTCTTGGAGGTGATGGTCGTGAAGAGACAGGTATGCATAGGGTTATCAGAAGAGCTCAAGAAGAGAATTGAGATTAAGGCCAAGAGGTCTCATAGAAACTTTACCAATCAGGTAGAAGACTACCTGCAAATTGCCTTAATTGCAGAGGATAACCCTGATGTTCCCTTTGAGTTTATCAGGGACACATTAGTTTCGCCATGAATGGATTATTTTCTGATGCTGGATTCATTTACCAAAGGAAGGTTACCTTATATCACATTCTCGAAGCAATTTTGAATCGCGACTTATCTGACTCTAAAATTGAAGTTACTTTAGCGATTCGGCCGGATTCAGACGAAACATACAGTCTTGATTTTCTAATAGTCTCGAATAAGCAGACTCAGAGGTTTTTTGAAGTAAAGGACCGAACACGTTTTTGCAGAAAAAGTGAAATTCGGCCAATACTTGCTAACTTTTACAACACGTATCGAGGTCAAAACTTCAAAAATTGTGAGTTTACCTTAGTGCATTCTTGCCAAATAAAAGGTTTTTTAGAAAAAATTTATACTGATAAGAAAAAAGCGGTAGAAAGCATACTCGGAAATGTTAGTAACTTAGAAATTTTTTGTGATGTTTTTACACCAAAGCAGATTCTCAACGCCGTTGACATGAATTTAAAAAGGGGCGATCTTGATCTACGATCGATAGCTATGTGTGACGAGATACTTAAACAACTGTCTCTGAGGGAGTACGGCATTGCTGAAATAGTTTACCAGGCGCTACTCACATGTTATGAAAATGTGGTACAAGAAATCTAACGAATTGAAAGCCAAAGCAGCATACACAGCAAACGCCACATTTCCACTTGGAGACTTGGTACAGGTAGAGCTCTACAGGCTAATTATATAGCTTACCATCATCCAGAAAAACTTGAGACCTTGATCGAGCAACTTGTTGATTTATGGATTGAGGGATCGTATATAGGCAATCCGAAATCTTTATTTGAGTCCTACAAAGGGATCGCTAACGCAGGATTGAAAAAAGCCACAAGAACTAGGTTTAAAAGCCTGTATAGTAAAATGAAAAATTTAAACCCCAGACTTGTGCAGGTTGACTGGAAAGAGGCCAAAGCTGAGAAAAAGGCTGAATTAGGAAGGCCTTTTGATCTAGATTGATGAAACCTGTTGCCTTATCCAAATTCGAAAGGAAGTAGAAGAAGCTCACAAAAAGGGTTCAAGAAAAGACCAAAGAAGAGGTAACACTTATCTTCAACAATCCAGATGGGAGAGCTCAAGAAGGGAGATCTTTCTGATTAACGACCAGGTCTCCTACTACGAGGCATTTGAGGCGTTTCTGCTCCACCTCTTCCAGGCTGACTTTGTAATCGCTCAGTTTCCGGTTCTGATTCTTCTACTTCTCGTTCTTGCTCTTGCGTTTGTGGTCTTCCTGGTGTAGTCAGTTTTTGCGTTCCCGGTGGAGTTGGAATGGGCTGTTCGATTTTCTCAGGAACCGGGATGGTAGGAATCGGCACTCCTTTTTTCCTCAAATCTTCCAACCGTTTTTCTACATCTCGCCGTTTGTCCTCTGTTTTTTTCAATATTTCTTCTCGTTTTTGACCAGAGATAGCTTTCAGCGCCTCCTCGTACCCCCGCATTCCTGCTTCTATTGCTCGTTGAATTGCTGGCTTTGCCTGTTCAGGCACACGCTCGTATACATCAGCTAATACTGCCTGATGTTTAAGAGTAGCCTCGGAAACCTTGGTTAACACCTCATCAGTATCAAGGCCCTTGCCCTTGGCTTCCTGGGCCTTGCTTAAAGCACTGTTCAATTGCTCTTGATACCTTGCCAAGGCTTTTTCGGCAACCTCTGGCTTGCCCTTTTCCAGCAAGGCCTTTGCTTCGCCCAGCCGCTTTTCAGCAAGGTTTACCAACCGCTCACATTTCGCAACATCGCCAAAGGTAAAGAGAGTGCCTACATCCTCAGCCCAGCTTTTCAGGAAATAAAATGGACTGTCTGGCAGCATTCCCGGATCGGGTAATGTGTCGGTTTGGGCATAGGCCCCTCCTGCAAAAAGCAACAAACTGAAGACAGAAACAATCAAAAGTTTTTTCAGCATAATTTTCGCCTTCTTGCAGAATCGCAAGGTTTCTACAATCTGGTGTAGCTTCACAATTTTACTCGAACCTATTTTATCACAGACATTATAATCTTGTGACTTACGAACACCTGCCGCGGCATAGTGAGAAGAATCCTTGGCCATGTAGTCCGCAGCTTCCTCGAGATCGTTCCAAGCCACCTCAGTCCACGTTACCTGCCGAGCCATTTGGACATTCTTCGCTCTACCTCTTCCTGACTGAGCAGGCGGCCTTCCTTGATATCTTTCAGTCCGCGTTCGATCTTCTCTTGCACGTAGATATGGTACTGGATGTCCTCGAATGACGAGTCATCTGGAATCTGGTCAAGTATCTTCCGAACTTCTTCTTTCGCTGTACTCATGCTCACCTCTTGTTAAATGCATGGCGGCCTATTTACCCAAAAGCAAGTTTTCGGCGTTCATCTGGATCGTCCGTCAGGTTGAGAAGGAGGCCGTCTAGAGTGGCCGGCTCAACTATCATCACAGAATCCCCTTTTCGCAACGGAATGAAGAAAAGAGCGAACCTTAGTGTCGATCTCGTATCTTGGAGCTGATTTTGTTTTAACCCTACAGCGATACTTAAGAATCTTGGTTCAATATGTAGGGCAATTTCTTTAATTGAACCACAACATATTGTATGTATTCAGGTAAATGACGCTGTAGGGTTAAGATTAATTGGATAAAGAAGGGGCAAGAAAGGGCTTGACTATAAATGGTGGGCCCACCAGGACTCGAACCTGGGACCCGCGCATTATGAGTGCGCTGCTCTGCCAACTGAGCTATGGGCCCACTTCTAATATCAAAATGATAAAGAAAATATCCCCATTAGTCAATGCCGATATCTCAGCAAGCCCTTTACATCATAGATATTTAAAGATATAATTACACATATGAGTATAGGCCTAAGAGATAAAGACGATAAAAAGGCGAAGAAATCACTCACATTCTCCATAAAAAACTGGCCGGAGGATGAGCGTCCCCGGGAGAGACTGATTAAGTATGGTCCCGAGAGCCTCTCCGACGCTCACTTATTAGGTATCCTTCTACGGACGGGACACGGTAAGGATGGAAAGAATGCTGTAGATCTGGGGAGAGAAATTCTCAGCCGTTTCGGAAACCTTTCCTCCCTTGATGCTGCTGCCGTAACAGAGATTTGCCAGATCAGTGGTGTGGGTCTGGCCAAGGCCGCCCAGATAAAAGCATCCATTGAGCTGGGTAAACGAGTGGTTTCTGTGCACAATGGGGGACTGCCCAGGTTCAAATGCTGTGATGATGTGGCCAGCTACTATCTGCCGGTCATGCACAACCTGAAAAGAGAGCAATTCAGGTGTGTGCTCTTGGACGGCAAAAACAGGGTCATAAAAGAGACCAAGGTTTCGGAAGGAAGCCTCACTACGTCGGTCGTTCATCCCCGTGAGGTTTTTATCCAGGCCATCCGAGAGTCAGCAGTATCGGTTATTTTGGTTCACAATCACCCCAGCGGGGACCCCTCTCCCAGCCAGGAAGACTTGAAGATAACTGAAAGACTGGCGAGAGCCGGAGATATTATCGGCATCAAAGTGCTGGATCACATAATCATTGGAGACAAAAGATTTTTCAGCTTTGCTCAGGAAAATGTATTGTAGAAGAACTACAATACCCTGCAAGAAAGATCTTCTGGCCATACTGCGCAGGGGGGAAAGAGGGCCGGTCTACGTTTACGATAACCACCGCCTTCTGTTAGAATTGGCTTATCGGAAAAGCAGCATTAAGATTCTAATACAGAAAGGCAGATCCACATGAGAATCTTACTTTCCATTTTGTGTATCATCACTGCCCTTGTCTATATCGCTATCTACTCCTTCTTTGAGCCTATGTTAAGGCTTCTGGAGAACGTTCAGCTTTCTGATTTTTCCTTCTTTGTGCTCAGAGCATCCTTTCTGGTAGCAGCAGGGTTCTGCATCGGCACTCTGGGCAAGCTTATGTTCAGATGGGAAGGAATGAGAACCAGCTTCAATGCCAGAACTTTCCTGATTATGGGCTTGATTCCGCTGATACTTCTGATTTTTTCCCACGGAACCTTGATGCAATATCTGGTGAACCTGTTCTTTAGAAACAGCAGGGAGATATCGGAATTGCTTTTCTATCTTTTCTCTCAGCAAGCTATTTGGGCACTATGGGTAGGATTCTCCCTGGGGTGCTCCACGGAGACCAGACCTGTTTCTGTACAACCTCCTCACATAAATAGCTTTGGCAATGGCGTCGTCGATTCCTAAATAGGTTTCATCTTTCGTGGGTGCCGCTCCGCCTGGGCAATTACTTTCGAAAAACTACAATATGCTTAGTGTCTACTTTAATCTTTACCCTGCTGCCTACAGGAATGATTTTTGTGGATGGTTTTATGGAATGGATAGCCTTTCCATCAGGAAGCAGCAATTTATACAGAATCTGAGCCCCCAAAAACTGCGCCTCTATTACGACGGTGTTTCCGCCTGGCTCTACGGTAAAATCTACGTCATCAGTCCTGATCATTAATTCCACATCTCTGACTTCATCGGGTATATCACCATTAAGCGGAAACATCCCCAAATCACAGATAACCAGGGACCCTTCAATCCATCCATGAACGAAGTCAGCCTTACCCACAAAATCAGCCACAAATCGGCTGCGTGGTTTGTGGTATATCTCATCAGGGGTCCCCACCTGCTCAAGTTTTCCATTATTTAACACACCAACCCTATCAGAAAGCGAAAGGGCTTCCTCCTGCTCGTGAGTTACAAGTATGGTTGTTGTACCTTTCTCTTTAAGTATCCACTTTGTTTCATGGCGTAACTCATCTCTCAGATCTGCATCCAGGCTAGAAAATGGTTCATCTAAAAGCATCACCTTTGGTGAGGGAGCAAGGGATCTGGCCAGGGTAATTCTCTGCCGTTCTCCTCCGGATAATTCATGAGGATATTTGTGTGCCATATGGGGAAGCCCTACCATTTCCAGTAACTCCATTACCTTTTGTTTAAGCTCCTTCGGACTACATCCTTTTAATCCAAAGGCGATGTTCTTAAAGACGGTCAGGTGAGGAAATAAAGCGTAGTCCTGAAAGACAATGCCAACGCCTCTCTTTTCCGGAGGAACCCACACACCCTCTCCGACCACAACCTCATTACCAATAGTAATAGCACCTTCATCAGGTCTATCGAGTCCCCCAATAAGTCTTAGTGTTGTAGTTTTGCCACATCCTGAAGGTCCCAGTAAAGAGAAAAACTCTCCTTTTTCCACAACCAGGGTCAAGCCCGAGACAGCCTTTACCTTATCGAAAGACTTAGAAACATTATCCAATAAAACATGGGATGACCATGCTTTTCTGGCGCACACATTGTCTCTATTTAGTTTAAATGCCATTGTTAGCTTCCTGGTTATTTCGACCTTTTCGGTGTAGCCGCACCTATTAGTAATATTACCGGCAGCAGGCCTGCTATTACAATAATGAGAGCGGGCAAGGAGGCCCCGGCCCAGATGGACTCAGCCGCCATTTGCCAAACCCATACCGCAAGGGTATCATACCCAAACGGTCGAAGCATAACGGTAATAGGGAGTTCTTTCATGACATCCACAAATACTAAGCTTGCACCGACAAACATACCGGGACCGACCAACGGTAGATGTATCCGCCACAAAAGCTTCCAGGGAGAAGCTCCCAGGGTTCTGGCAGCCATAGTAATATTGGGAGTGATCTTCTCGAGACTGGATTCCACACTGTTATAAGCCACAGCCATAAAACGAACCACATAAGCATAGGTTAGCCCTACCACCGAGCCAGTAAATATAAGTCCGATGGTTATACCCCACCAGCTTTGGAGGAGGTCGTTTATGGTATGATCTAGAGTGGATAAAGGCACCAGTATGCCTACCGCAATAACTGCTCCCGGAATAGCATAGCCCATCGTTGCCAGGTGAGCAGCAGTCCGAGCTACTCTACCCTCGCTAAGGCGAACGCCATTAGCCAATATCATTGCTATTGCTGTCGCAAATCCGGCTGCCAGTACGGATAGAAGTAGACTGTTAAAAGTTAACCCCAGGTACACCGAAATAGCCTCTGCGGGCGTCCTGGTTATTTCGATAAGTGCCCAGTGGAACAATTGCATTACGGGTAGAGCAAAGGCAACTGCCACCACCAGGCTACAAGTGCTCGTGGCAAACCATCTTTTCCAGCCTCTAAGATTAACAGGTGGGATGCCCAGAACCTTTCCCCCTAGCTGGTAATAGCGGGAGCGTCCCCGCAAACTGCGCCCGAACAAGATAATTAGCAAAACAAAGATAACTAATAATCCAGACAGCTCAGAAGCAGCGCGCAAATCCATCATACCGTGCCAGATACGAATAACACCATCAGACAGGGTGGGAAAATTAAAAAATCGCACGGTAGCGAAATCGGTTAAAGCTTCCATCATAGCCAGAGTCAGGCCAGCAACAATAGAGGGTCTGGCCAGAGGGAGAGCAATGCGGAAAAAGGATTCAGCTCTGCTATAACCCAGAACCCGGACCTCCTCAAAGGTGGCACCTGACTGCTCATAAAAGCCCGCCTTGGCCAAGAGATAAACATAGGGATAGAGTACCAGAACCATGACCAGGATCGCTCCACCACCGGAGCGAATTTCGGGAAACCAGATGTTCTGGCCAAACCACTGACGCAAGATAGACTGAACTGGTCCAGCAAAATCAAAGGTAGCCATATATACAAAGCCCAGCACGTAAGTGGGCACGGCCATGGGCAGGACAAGGAGCCAGTTTAAAACAGTTTGACCCGGAAACCGATAAGCCACCATCAGCCAGGCTAATCCGGTGCCCAGAAGGAAGGTGCCCACTCCCACTCCAGGTAGCAAAACAAAAGTATTGCTCAGCATTTCGGGCAAAAGGGTATCCCAGAGATGGATCCAAATCTGCCGGGTAGGTGTTAAAAGGGCAGAGCTAACTACACCCACTGGTAACATTACCACTGCCGCAATTAACAGAGGTGAGACGGGCAGGCCTTGCAGCCAATGCCCGCATCTCAAATACCATGAGCGGGTAAGATTAGCAACTGCTCGCATTATTCTGGCTGTAGAGTCCACTCTCTCACCTCCTTCCCCAAGGGAAGGAAGACTCTCCTTAGATTTACTTCTCCTCGGTGAGGGATCCATCCAAGCCTATCCCTTCCCCTTGGACGAGGAAGGGATAGGCTGAGAGTACAGAAGGGTTACTTATTTATAGCCAACTCGGTCTAATAGTTTGATAGCAGTAGCTTGCAGGAGACCATATTCTGCTATGCTAATGGGATCCCTGGTGAAAGGGCCAAAACCAACAATAAGGGGATGCGGGGTGACCTCAGGGTTTGCTGGAAATTCATGATTTGTATCTGCAAACAGCTTCTGTCCCCCAGGACTACTTAACCATTCTAGCAGCTTGATGGCGTTTTCCCGGTTTGGGGCATGGGCGGTGACTCCAGCACCGTTAATGTTAACGTGTACCCCCCGCTCATCCTCTCCCTGGTTGGCCCAAAATATACGCACCGGGAAGGCTGGATCGGCCTCTGAAAGGCGAGCCAGATAATAGTGATTGGCGATCGCTACGTCGCCTCCGCCTGCAGCAAGTGTCTCCAGGATCCGAGTATCACTGTCAATTAAGGTAGGCTCATTAGCCAACCATCCTCGGATAATCTCCTCAGCGCCAGCTTCATCGTGAGCTGCAATAAGGCTAGCAACTAGAGATTGAGTATAAGAGTGAGTAGCCGGTCTCAGGATTAAACGGCCGCGCCATTGGGGATCGGCCAACGCCTCATAAGTAGAAAGCTCCTCCGGACTGACCCGCTCCGGATGATACATGATGGTGCGTACGCGCTGGGTAAGGCCAAACCAGCGGTTTTGCGGGTCTCTCAGATTAGCCGGGATATTCTGTTCTAATATTTCACTCTCCACAGGCTGAAGGAGACCATCCTGAGCAGCAAGCCAGAGATTGCCAGCGTCTACCGCGATATAAATATCAGCAGGTGTAAAGCGACCCTCGGCTTTAAGGCGCTCACGTAGAGCAGCGTCACTGCCGGTGGTAAACCGCACCTCGATCCCCGTCTCTTTAGTAAACTCAGTAAATACTGGTTCCACTCCGTAGTGACGGGCTGAGTAGAGATTAACTACCTGCCTTGTTTGTCCTGGCTCCTCTCTTACTATCTCTTCTTTCGGTACCTCCTCTTTTACTATCTCCTCTTTTACTATCTCCTCTCCTGGCACTGTTATGCGACCTATAGCCACCCCCAATAACAGGACTAAGCTTACTAAGACCACAATGGACCCAATCAGTACGCCTTTCTTAGCCATTTTCTAATCTCCTTTCTATCCACTTCACTTTTTTCAAAAATAGGCAGGTTTAAAACGGGGATTTCTTATACTGACACCTGGTCCTCCTTTTTATGATCATTGACTCTGATATGAGTAGTGTTTTAAGTTAGCCCAGGCAGAGGGCTGGCTACCTATCGGCAGTTAGCATTATAAACTAAATGAAAATGAAATGCAAGTACAAAATTTCTTAATTTAAGGGGCATGACTACCCGGTGGCCTTCCCCACATAAGATCCAATTGGCCGCTTTGTAACAGGTCCCTTGAAACCCCCGCGCCGGGTCCACAAAGGTCTCCAACCACACCAGCTCATGATGGTAAACCTTCTCTTAAGTTCATAAGGTCCACCAAACGTTGACACCTCTTGGTGACATTAAGAAGGACCACCAAACGTTGACACTTGAGGTCTCGCCCCCATGAGGACGCTTAATCCTAATTTGGCTCAGCCAGCGTTGTAAAAGTGTCAACGCTGGCTGGACTGTGCCGAGATTAAAAAAGTGTCAACGTTTGGTGAGCCTAAAGTGTCAACGCTGGCTGAACCTTGTCATTAAGTCCTTAAGAAATCCTTCTCGCCATCAACCCCAACAGATGAGAGGCCAGATAGGGAACGCGCACCCAGGGTAAAATGAGAAAAGGGTATTGGTCACCACCCGGCAAAGATTCTTTAGCCGTTGCTCCTTCGTCCACCCCAAATAGCGGTCTCGACACCCCAGGTGACGGGGCGCAGAACACCATCCCAAACAGGCCACCGGCCGACCCTGGGACAGGGCCAGATACTCCAGATGCTCTCCCACTGGCCGGCTATAGCCCAAATAGTGGTATTGCTCGATCAGCCCCTTATAGAGCTTCTTTTGAGGCAGTGCGCCGGACCTGAATGAGTTGGATGGACTTTAAATCGGATAACTTAGCTATGATCGGAGTCTGATCCACCCGGACCAGGGCCGGCTTTCTTGGCTCAGACCAAAGATAAGAGGGCTTGTTTCGAGGAGGGGGAAGCTGAAGTTAGCCCTAGAGCCTCCAGTTGCAACAACAACCCCCGGCAGACCATATCCTTGAGGATACCGTTCGGTTGAGTCCAACCCCACCTCCGGCAGATCTCTTGGGATAGGAAGCGGCGGCTTTTTTCGGGATGGGCGGCCAGGACTTCTCTGATCTCATTGATCTCTTTTCAGAGGGGCTCTTTAGTTGATTAGGGGACCGCTACCGAACAGTTAAGGTGTGCTACAAAGGCACGGATAGATGAATGGTCATATAATTTTGGAGGGCTACTCATAAAATGCTTGCACAGCTTTTTCATAGATGAAATTTCAGGGGTCATTACCTGGTTTTTTTGAATTCCATTTCTTTTTCACTTCACAGGTGCCTGAACTACAACCCTGACAATATCCCCTTTTTTCCCACAGGGAACGGTATAAAAGATATACCACTCCTCCTATGATTAAAACCATCCATAAAATATCCACAAGTCCCATCTTAGCCCTCCCTTAAAAATCAAAATCGCCTCTTCCATCTCAACAACCTCATGGAGTTAAGTATCACCATCAGCGAGCTTGTTTGATGAAAGACTGCTGCTGCAATCATACTGATAAAACCCTGTGATGCCAGGGCGATCATAACTGTATTGAATACCAGAGCAAAAAAGAGGTTTTGCCTGATTACAGACAGCGCCTTTCTGCCAAGATTGATCACCTTCGGCACACTCAGGATATCGTCATTTAAGATAGCAATATTAGCAGCCTGAACCGCTATATCACTCCCAACAACGCCCATGGCTATACCAATGTCTGCAGTGGCTAATGCAGGGGCATCATTAATGCCGTCTCCAACCATAGCAATAGTGTTGCCTTGCTCCATCAATGCCTTGATTTTATTGACCTTGTCTTCTGGGAGAAGCCCTGCGGCCACCTCTTCAATACCGAGTCTCCGGGCAATGGCTGAGGCGGTGCGGAGGTTATCTCCTGTATATAAAGCGATAATCGCTATCCTGCCTGACCTCAATGACTGTATGGCTTCTGCAGAGCTTTCCCTTAGCGTGTCAGATAGGCTTATAACTCCGCATACTTCTTTACTACAGCAAAAGTTATCCTTTATATGAGCATCTGGCATATGAGTATCTGATGCGCAAATATCATTGCATTTATCTGTGCCGTGTGCAACTATCAGGGCTGTCTCCCCCAGCCTTTCCCTGTCCTTCATGTATTCATCAGCCGCAGCAGAAAGTGCAATATTGTTGTCTCTTAAAAGACTTCTATTGCCAACGACAATATGCATACCATTATGTTTAACCTCAATTCCCTGCCCCTTCTTTACCTTGAAGTCATCAGGCGCTGCAATTATAAGCTCCCACTCACCTGCCTTATCCAGTATCGCCCCTGCGAGGGGATGTTCTGAAAACTTCTCAGCCACTGCAGCAAGCTGGACTATATCCTCTTCCTTATGGCCGCAGACCTCCTTTATCGCAACGACTTTTGGAGCGCCGTAAGTGAGCGTGCCTGTCTTATCAAAGATAACACCGTTGACCCTGCCAACTGCCTCTAAAGCCCCCCCACCCTTGATCAGGATCCCTCTACGGGCAGCAGCGCCTATTGCTGCAACAACTGCTGTTGGTGTGCCGAGAACAAGGGCGCAGGGACATGCGACGATCAGCACAGTTATTGCCCTCCGGACATCCCCTGTGGCTAAAAAAACGATTGCAGACAGGATGAGTATTGCAGGAACAAAGTATTTCGCAAATCTGTCAACAGTCCTCTCTACAGGGGCTTTCCTTCCCTGAGCCTCTGTAATCATCCTCTCTATCCTGGCAACAGTTGTATCCCTGCCGACCTTTGTCGCCTTTATCTCAACCGCTCCGACTTTATTTATAGTGCCTGAGTAAACATCATCACCTGAAGACCTTTCTACAGGTATTGACTCCCCTGTAATGAGAGACTGATCAATGGTTGCATCCCCCTTAACAATAACCCCGTCTATGGCAATATGCTCCCCTGAGCGCACAACCACGACATCACCTACTTTTATCTCTGAGGAGGGGACATCCACCTCAAGGTCACCTCTTTTTAGTTTTACTGTATCAGGTATTAAAGATGCTAATCCTTTAATTGCCCTGGTTGTTCTTGCAAGGGTTACAGATTCTAAAAACTCTCCCAGCAGCAGAATAAATATCACAAGCCCTGCCTCTGTATAATCCCCTATAGCAATAGCAGCAGAGGCTGCAATGGCAACCAGGGCATCAACATTGAGTTCCCTTTTAATCAATGCCTTGATGGCCTTTGAAGCTATAGGGTAGCCCCCAATCATTATAGCCGCAAGCGCCATGGAGTCGGTTATGACAGGCGGAATCCCTGTTAGTAGATGGATAAGCCACGAAGACAGGAGCAAGATACCAACACTAAAAACACGCGCTGTCTCTTTATACTTATATTCAAAGGCATCAGTTACACTTCCCCTTGTCTCTGTAACAGCATAGCCCAGCGAGGTAAAGACCTTTTTTATTGCTGTTACTTCAATGGCTTCAGGATTATATTTTACAATTGCCTGAGCAGTCACAAAGCTGACGGATGCCTCTTCAATGCCATTTAGGCTTGCAAGTTCCTTCTCTATCTTATTTGCACAGTCCTGGCAGGTCATCCCTTTAATAGAAAATTTTATTTTATGTGACATGAGCTTTACCTCTTACATTCAAGGTTGAACAGTAGGGCAGCCGTCTCGGCTGTCCTGTCATTTTCACCTTTTAGGACAGGCGGGGCGCCTGTCCTACTTAGGATTAGCGGTGAAACCGCTCAACTTAGGTTTTATTTACTCAAATCCCAACAGTCTTCCTCCCTGATAAACCACAAATGTCACTACCCACGCCAGTATCATCAGGTACAGAAACGCTATCACAGACCACCTCCATGTAACAAATTCATGTCTCAGGGCTATCATAACAATTACGCATGGCATATAAAGCAGGGTAAATACCATAAAGGCAAAAGCGCTGAGGGGTGTAAATGCTTTTTGCATTGCAGTCCTCATGGGCCCAGGTTCGTCCTCTCCAGCGGCAAGAGATACAACACCAACTGAAGAAAAGACATTCACTACAGCGCCCTTAAAGGCGCCAATAAAAGATGTCCCTATCTCCTTTAAATCCTCTCCTAATGTAGGGGTCTCTCCCTCCTCTTCCTCTAAGGCTCCCGGAATGTATATTTCACCCATTGTCCCAACCACTATCTCTTTGGCGATTACGCCTGTAATCAGTGCAGATGCAGCCTCCCAATTCCCAAATCCAAGCGGTTCAAATACCGGTGCAACTACCTGGCCTGCCTGCCCTAAAAAGGAGTCCTTTTTATGCTCAACACCCCATGGCAGATTGAGGAGAAACCATATGAGTATGGATACCGCAAGTATGTACGTTCCTGCCTTTATCAGAAAGTGTCTCCCCTTTTCCCATGTATGTATCATAAGGCTTCTAAATGAGGGCATCCTGTATGGTGGAAGCTCCATGATAAACATAGGGGCTTCGCCTTTAAAGAGCGTCCTCTTAAATATAACCCCCATGACTACTGCCATAGCAATTCCAAGCACATATAATGACCAGATGACCGTTCCTGCACGGGCAGCAAAGAATGCGCCTATAAAGAGGACATATACAGGGAGCCTTGCCCCACAAGACATAAGGGGCACGATCAATGCAGTCAATACCTTGTCCTTTGGATTTTCCAATGTCCTTGTTGCATATATGGAAGGGACATTGCACCCGAACCCAAGAAGCATGGGTATGAAAGATTTGCCATGCAGCCCCATGGCGTGCATTGCCCTGTCCATGACAAATGCAGCCCTTGCCATATAGCCGCTCCCCTCAAGAAAAGTGACCGCAAACATCATGGCGAATATAATAGGCACAAACACTAAAACAAACCCAACCCCTGCGATGACTCCGTCTGTGGCAAGGGAGACAGTCCATGCAGGCGCATGAATGACTCCAAGGATTGCCTCTGCCCATCTTGGAAATGGCCCAGCCATCATTTCGTCCACCCAGTCAATAAAGGGTGTTGATACATCAAAGACTAATTTAAATACAACCCACATGGCGGCAAGAAATATCGGAATGCCAAGGAATCTGTTCAGGACAACCCTGTCAATCTTTTCTGTTAAATCTATCTTTCTGAATTCAGGCTTTTTCAATACCTCATGGGTAAGCCCTGTAGCCTGGGCGTATCTTGCATCTGCCATGATGGACTCAATATCATCGCCGTGCGCCTTTTTGAGATGATTTATAACATCTCTGACAGGCAATCCGTTGCCAGCGATATTTATCTCCTTATAAACATGGTCGTCTCCCTCCATAAGCTTAAAAGAGAGCCACCTAAGTGGATATTTTTCTGCAAGGGCAGGATAGGCATTCTTAATCTGCATCTGTAATGCCGATGATGCATCTTCAATGTCCTGTCCGTAATTCAGTTGATTTGGCAAATGCGAGGGGATGGCATCTGCAACCTCAATAATTGCCTTCAGCAGATCATCCAGCCCCTTTTTCTTTGTTGATACTGTTGGAATAACCCTAACTCCCAGCGCCTCCTCCATAGCCTTTGTGTCGATCTTGTATCCTTTTTTCTCTGCCTCATCATAGATATTCAAGGCAATGACAATCGGTATCCCCAGCTCCATCATCTGAACGGTCAGATACAGGTTTCTTTCAAGGTTTGTGGCATCTACAATATCGATGATCACATCGGGCTTTTCATGGACAAGGTAGTCCCTGGCTATGATTTCCTCCTGCGTGTAAGGACTGAGGCTGTATGCGCCGGGCAGGTCAACAAATTTTATTTTTCTTCCTTCATACTCAAGCATTGCCTCCTTCTTTTCAACAGTAACACCGGGCCAGTTGCCCACATGCAACCTCGTCCCTACGATGGCATTGATGAGGGTTGATTTGCCTGAATTAGGATTGCCTGCAACAGCAACGGTTATGGTTTTTCTTTCTGATACCTGACTACCGACTGAGGACTGCCTACTAACGACTGTTTGACTCATTTCGCCACCTCCACAGATATCCCCTCTGCCTCTTTCTTTCTAAAGGAGAGGTTATAATTTTTTATTGTTACTTCAATTGGGTCGCCGAGGGGCGCTATTTTTTCCACCTTTATCTCTTCCCCGACAAGCACACCCATGTCCATAAGTCTTCTTTTAAGTGGACCGATTGCTCCGATTTTTGTAATTCTCCCTTTTTCCCCTGGTTTAAGCATTGAAAGATTCATGTTATCTCCTCCTTTTTTGATTGAAATTATGATATGGCGTTACTGCAAAAACCAGATTTTGGGCCAATTTACCATCCGATTTAGATTCGCCGGACAGAGCCAAATACACAAATTTTGACCTTTTTGCAGTAACGCCATGATATACTTTCAGTATGGAGCCAATACCATTCTTAGTTGATAGCGGCCCCCCATTTGCATCAGGCAGCCACCTCTTCCTTTCCTTGTCACTTTTGTTTTAGCCCTACAACATCATTTACCTGAATACATACGCCCTGACAGCAATAGCTTTTGTTATCGTCTTTGCGATACAGGACAAAAAAAAGCATACTCATTAATAGCCGAAAGCACATAACTATTCCCTTCACTCTTCTATCCTCTTCACCATTATCTTCATCGCCATGTCTCTGCCGATGGCAATTCGTGATTCGTTAACTTTTACAACGAGGGGACCTTGCCCCTCGTTGTTCAGCACTTCAACCACATTGCCAATTCGTAAACCCATGTCCTCCACATGACAGATATGTTTCTCTTTTTTGCCGCAACCATGACCCTTTTCTGTCTTAATCTCCACCACCTCTGCCTTTTCACCTATGTTTAAAAACGACAAGGAAGACATTACTCTGCCACCTCCTTTGCCTTAAACTTCTTTCCCTGAAATTCCTCGTCCTCTACTGCAATCTCATCTATAATCTGTTCCATCCTTTCAAGGCGTGTGTCCGCATCCTGCTTTTCCTTTATCCTTGAAAAGATATATGTCCCTCCGATAACAGCACCTGCGCCGGCAGCGATATTTAAAAGGGTCTTAAAATATCTCTTTGCCCTGTTCTTTGCCTCCATGATTTTCCTTTCAAGATATTTAGATGCCCTGAATTTCCCGACAACATCAGGGTTCTCAAACCTTATCCTTCCCGGCAATACGCTCAATGGAGCGATTATCCTTCCTCCCTTTTATTTTTTCTGCAACTGAAGGCTTTTTCAGGATTTCGGACCTTATTCTGATCCTGCCTTCTACATTATAAACTAAACGAAAATGCAATGCAAGTACAAAGTTATGTGTTTATGTGTTAGTTCCAATCTGGGATAACAAATTGCGGCATGCCCTCTCCTCTACAAGAGATGACTTATTGCTGCGTAATGAATCTTCTGTATCGGTCGGCTGAGGAAGATCAACGGCATGAAGGAGGTCTGGGGGATAGGCAGAGAATGGGGCATGAGAGTGAAACAGAAAGTGGAACAAAGCTAAAACGTTTTGGTGCAGATAGAAAAACTCTGGCAGAAAGAAGGTCTCCAGCAATAGAAGAACCTATGAAACCCTCATGCCACAGATGGCACAAAGGAACATGAAAATTAAGATGCATTTTCAGAGGAAATAAAAAGAAAGACATAGGTAACGCTATGGCTAAAATCGAAGGAGGTTCTCCACTAACAGAACAATCTCTGAAATAGATGCTGTTTTTCTTCTCAAGCCATCTCCGGCCCCACTCCGGGATGCCAGCAGGCTACCAGATGACCTTCGCTGTCTCCCCAGCTCTCCAGAGGTGGTTCCTCCTGGGTGCAGATATCGCTCATCCGGGAACAGCGGGGATGGAAGTGACATCCGGAGGGAGGATTTATGGGGCTGGGTACATCTCCCTCCAGGACGAAACGAGATCTTTGTCTTTCTTTCGCAGGGTCCGGAATGGGCACGGCAGCCAGGAGAGCCTGGGTATAGGGATGGGCCGGGGCTTCATAGAGCTTCAGACTATCGGCTATCTCCACGATCTTGCCCAGGTACATCACCGCCACCCGATCACTGATATGACGAACTACTGAGAGATCATGGGCAATAAAGAGGTAGGTGAGATTAAATTCATCCTGCAGATCATCCAAAAGGTTTAAGATCTGGGCCTGGACGGAGACGTCCAGGGCGGAGACCGGCTCATCGCAGACGATGAACTGGGGCTTAAGAGCAAGGGCCCGGGCCACCCCTATCCTCTGCCTCTGCCCTCCGCTAAACTCATGGGGATAGCGGTTAGTGTGCTCGGGGTTGAGGCCCACGGTCTCCAGAAGCTCCTTAACATTTTTCTTGCGCCATGTGCTATCGCCCACCTGGTGAATGAGCAGCGGTTCCTCCACAATGCTACCCACGGTCATGCGGGGATTGAGGGAGGCATAGGGATCTTGAAAGATGACCTGCATGTTGCGCCGGAGGTGGCGCAGAGTCTCTCTGGCACAGCCCAGGACGTCGATACCATCAAAGATGACCCTTCCCTGAGTGGCCTCGATAAGGCGGAGGATGAGACGGGCCGTGGTGGACTTGCCACAGCCACTCTCACCTACCAGACCCAGGATCTCTCCCCTCTCGATCTCAAAGGATACTCCATCTACGGCATAAACATAGCCCACCGTCTTTCTGATGATACCTTTTTTGATGGGAAAATGCTTTTTCAGATTCTCTACCTTTAGGAGCACCTGGTTAGTGCCCTGGCTTTTTACGGCCATCGCTCACAACTCCCTGTCTTAGTGGCTCTTACTTGTCCTTAAGTACATGTCTCTGGCCCTCCGCACTCTTTTCCACCAGAGTCTCCCGATAGTATCTCACCTCGGCCTCGCTGAGGTGGCAGGCCACCTTATGAAAAGATCCCACCTCCCTCAACTCAGGAACCACTTTGAAGCAGATCTCCCTGGCATAGGGACAGCGGGGATGGAAGCTGCATCCCGAAGGTACATGAATTAAGGATGGCGTAACTCCCTCAATGGGAACCAGCCTCCTCCTTTTGGTCTCATCCAGGCGGGGGATGGAGCGGAGTAAGCCCCAGGTATAGGGATGGTGTGCGCGGTAGAAGATACTGTCCTCATCACTATGCTCCACGGCCTTACCCCCATACATAATAACGATGTTGTCGGCCATCTCGGCAATAACTCCCAGATCATGGGGGATGATAACAATGGCGAAGTTGGTAGAGTGCTTGATCTGATTCATAAGCCTCAAGATTTGAGCCTGAATAGTCACATCCAGAGCAGTGGTGGGCTCATCGGCAATTAAGATCTTGGGGTTGCAGGACAGGGCCATGGCAATCATCACCCTCTGGCGCATCCCTCCGCTAAACTGATAAGGATAATCGTTGATCCGCTCCTCAGGTCGGGGAATACCCACCTGGGCCAGAAGCTTTATGGCTCTCTGGCGGGCCACTTTCTTGTCCACCTTCTGGTGCAAGATGATGGCTTCCATGATCTGGTAGCCCACAGTGAAGACAGGATTCAAGGAGGTCATGGGATCCTGGAAGATCATGGCTATCTCGTTGCCCCGGATGGAGTGCATTTCCTTCTCTGTGAGGCCCAGCAGGTCCCGGCCCTCGTAGAGCACTTCCCCCTCTAATATCTTACCCGGAGGATCAGGAATAAGCCTCAGTACGGAGAGAGCAGCCACAGTCTTGCCGGAGCCTGATTCTCCTACTATGCCCAGAGTCTCTCCGGGGGAGAGGTCGAAGGATAACCCGTCCACAGCTTTGACCACACCCTCCATGGTGTAGAAGTAGGTCTTGAGGTTGCGCACTGAGAGAAGGGGTTGGCCTGCCATATCTGGACCATCAACTTCAGGTTAACACTTTGCGATTCAACCCTTCTTCGGTAACTAAGCCTTCAAACATGAGAGAGTGAGCATTTTGCCTCCGACAGAAATCCCTCACCTAAAAGGGTCAACCTGTAGTTGCTAGTAACCCACCTCCATCTTACTTACCTATATCTTTATGTGTATCGCCTGTATAAGGTCTGTCTGGGATCCAGGGCATCTCTCAGCCCGTCACCCACAAAATTGAAACACAGGACGGTCAGCACAATCATCAGCCCCGGGAAATAGGTGAGCCAGGGATACTGGGTCATGGTAATCTTGGCTTTGTGGAGCATGTTGCCCCAACTGGGAGTGGGGGGTTGGATGCCAAATCCCAGATAGCTCAGGACAGACTCGATGAGTATGGCGATGCCCACCATCAGGGTAGTGCTCACGATTATGGGAGCCATGGCGTTAGGAAGGATGTGTCTGACAATTATCCTCCAGTCGGAAGCTCCCAGGGCTCTGGCCGCCTGGACGTAGTCCTCTTCTCTGATGGACAAAAACGAACCTCTGACCAGCCTGGCCACTGAAGTCCAGGTTAAAAGTCCCAATATGATGATTATTCCACCCAGTCCAGGTCCCTTTATAGCCGCCACCACGATGAGCAAAGGAAGAAGAGGGAGGGAAAGCATCAGGTCTACAAACCTCATCAGAAGGTTGTCCACCCACTTCCCATAATATCCAGCGATCATACCGATAAGAGTGCCAATGGTTGAGGAAAGAATGGCCACCACTGTGCCCACCATCAGGGATATCCGCCCTCCGTACAACACTCTGGTCAGTGTATCTCTTCCCAACTCATCGGTACCAAACCAGTGCTGGGCGCTGGGGGGCGAGTACATATTATAGAGATCTATCTCGTCGAACTCATAGGGGGTTATCCAGGGTGTAAGAATGGCAAGGCTGTAAAGAACGACCAGGACCACAAGTCCTGCCATAGCCAGCTTATGTCTCACAAACCGGCGGATGAATATCTGGAGAAGGGTTTTCCCGGCGTACTCCTCGGGAAGCGCCTCCCTTTCCCTCGCAGCCACCCCTTCATATCCTTCGCTTACCTGATCAATGAATCCGTCTCTATAGACCAAACTTCCTCAACCCCCAACCGGGCCTATCGCTCTAGTCATACCTGATCCTGGGATCGAAGACAGCGTACAGTATATCTGCTATCAGGTTGAATATAATTACCATTACTGAGAAGAGCATTACCGAGCCTATAACCACTGGATAATCTCTGCTCACCACCGCATCATAGAACAGTCTTCCCATCCCCGGCCAAGCGAAAACTGTTTCGGTAACCACTGCCCCACTGAAAAGAGCCGCCATATCTAGAGTCAGGATGGTTATCAGGGGGATCATGGCATTCCTGAGAGCGTGTTTTAATATGACGGTGCGCTCAGGAAGACCTTTGGCCCGGGCAGTCCTCAGATAGTCAGAGTTTATCACCTCCAGCATGCTGGCTCTCTGATACCTGCTCCAGCCAGCAATGGAGGCGATGGACAGAGTCATGACTGGAAGGGCCAGATGCTGCAATCTATTCACTATGTCGTGCTCGTACCCCACGGAGTACATGTGGGCAGAATAAAACCAATGTACCCCCGTCCACTTGTAAAGGTAGTAGGCAAAGAAGAGCTGAAGCATCAGTCCAAACCAGAATATGGGCAGGGAGTAGCCGAAATAAGAAAAACTGGTGCTGGCATGGTCAAACCAGGAGTACTGCCTGATAGCAGAATATATCCCTATGGGAATTGCCAGCATCAGAGCAAAAACCATGGAAATTCCCATCAACTGGAGGGTGTTGGGCAGCCGGTTCATTATCATGTCAAAGACTTCCCGGTGAGTCTGAAAGCTGGTTCCCCAATCTCCCCGAATATAAGCCATGAGCCAGGTCCAGTACTGAAGGTACCAGGGCTTGTCCAACCCCATCATGTGGATTATTCTCTGAACATCCTCAGGCCTGATCCTGGGATTCATGGTAAGCATGGCCAGAGGACCCCCTGGAGCCAGGTACATGATCAGGTACATCAGCACGCTGACCAGGAGTAAGAGAGGTATGCTGGCTAAAATTCTTCTAATAACAAAGGTAAGCATGGCATCAAAGTATTCTTTGATTTCTCTTTACTATTGTACCAGTTTGATTCTGCTCAACAAAAGTGGGAGTTCCTTTCATGGATCTCCCCGGAACTCCCACTTCTACTTCTTGCTTCGCTGTGTCGGGACAATATTCAATAATAGTCCCTTACTACTCTGGCTCTAGAGACCACTCCTCGGTATTCCAGAAGGTGCCTACCAGAGAAGGGTTAGCCTTTACACCCCTCAACCTGGCATTGAAGGCTACGATGTTGAGCCGCTGATATAAGGGCAGAAGGGCAGCGTCATCAGCCAGGAGTTTTTGAACCTCCTGGTACAGCGGAAGCCTCTTGGCATCATCCACTTCCGTATTGGCCTGCTTCAGAAGCTCAGTCACCTTATCGTTCTCATACCAGTAGCAGTTCTGACCCTCAGGGGGGATCCTATCCCTGGCAAATGTGGCCTCCAAATCGGGATCCGGCGATACCACCCAGGCCCAGATACCCATCTCATAGTCGCCTTTGTCCACCTTTTCGCTGAACCACGTGGCCGCATCGTAGTTATCAATGGTCACGTTGATGCCCACCTGGCGCAACTGAGACTGGATAACCTGCTGTATCTGCTCTCGGGCAACATTACCAAAGGTGGTCCCCAGCTTCAGTTTCAGCGGCTTTTCCGCCAGAACCTCCGCCGTATATCCAGCCTCAGCCAGATGCTGTTTGGCCTTCTCCGGGTCGTAGGTATACTGCTCCCAGGCCGGAGTGTAGACCGCCTGAGTGGGAGCATAGATGGACTGCAGAACACCAACCTGACCCTTAAGCACCTGCTCTACAATGGTCTTCCGGTCTATGGCATAGCAGATGGCCTTTCTGACATTAATGTCCCTTAAAGGTGAACCAGCGTCCTTCTGATTGAAGGCCAGATGCTCCCAGATAAGCCCTCCCTGCACCTGAACCTCCACACCTTCGATGGCCTGGAGTTGCTCAAGGAGAGCTACATCCGGAGGAGGAATAATCAGATCCACCTCACCAGTCTTAAGCATAGTGATCAGGGCCATGGTCTCCGGGTGAAACCTGAAGGTAATGGAATCCAGTTTGGGTTTAACCCCGTTAGGGCCACCCCAGTAGTTCTCGTTCTTTACCAGAGTGATGTGATCTCCGGCAGCCCACTCTTTGAGGATGAAGGGCCCGGAGCCCAGAATCTCCTGATTCATGGCTGTGTTGAAATCTTTGCCCTCCAGCCAATGTTTGGGCAGAATTCCCCTGAAGATATCTTTCCAGGGAGCATAAGGCTCCTTGAACTTGACTATGGCAGTCAGGGGATCAGGGGTCTCAATGCTCTCGATCTTCTCATAGCCCACCCGACTGATAATTAGCCAGTCTGGATTCATGATGGTCTCCCAGGTGAACTTGATGTCCTGGGAGGTCAGGGGCTCCCCGTCGCTCCAGGTAATCCCCTCTCTCAGCTTATAAGTAATGGTGAAAGGCTCCTCGGTCAGAAGTTCATTCTCTACCGAGGGTATCTCAGTAATCAGCCAGGGATAGTAGTGGAGCTCATTGTCCAGGCCGATCAGCCCCTCAAGTACAGCCGCTGTGACATCCTGGGTGGCCATCATGGCCCCGCCCATAAGGAATCCGTTGAGAATAGCGGGTTCCTGATCGTAGCCAATTACTATATCTCCGCTCGGTCGCGGCGCGCACCCCGCTACAATATACAATGCAAAGACTACGCTGACCACAATAACAACGAACAACAGCCTTTTGGGAATATACATCATTACCTCCTTCTCCTATTTCCCTAAATCAACATCCCCACAGCAGCTTACAGCACTTGCCGTAGGGTTACCTTTATCAAAGGCAGCAACTTCGCACTGAAAATCGACCTTCACCTTGTCCCTTATTCGAGCATTCTAGGAAACCTGGGATGTTTGGTGCACCACCTCCCTCAGCAAAGCTGCTTAAAGTAAGATGACCAACACCAGAGTGGTTATGCCAAAGACTATGGAAAGGGCGATAGTTATCCGATTGAGGTTTTTCTCCACAATTCCCGAGCTAGCAAAAGAACTGACCACACTTCCGAAGGCTTCCGACAGTCCTCCTCCTCTTCCTGAATGAAGAAGAATAAAGAAGATAAGAGCTAAGGAAACAATAGTATGAATAACATAAAGAGCTATGATATACCAGGAATTCATTTCATGAACACCTTTCTTTAAGATGTTACGAAGTGTAGCACTTTTTGAGGTGGAAGGCAACAGAAACAGTAGCCTCAAGCAGAGAACCTTCCTTTACTTGTATCGATTAGATAGAAGGCATCCTAATTCGAAGGAAATGTTGGCTCCCCAAGCCTAAAGGACAGAGGCAAGGAGAATAACTAAAGGAATGCTGTCCTAAGAGCTGAAGGTAGGTAGCTTTTCTCGGCTTCGCTAATCCCTAAAGGAAGAATTTCTGAGTATATATAAAATCTCCACTCAGGGCAGCAAAGCTATAAGGTTTCCTTCGGCCTCTTCCAGAGCGGTGTCTGCCCTTCCACATTTCATCACTTTGAACAAGCCTACTTGCTACCAGCTACCGTCTGCACCAGTATCTCCGGGTGCCCCTCCGCCAAAGATCTCATTGACACCCTGCTGCGGAGCTGCTGATCTTCTCAGGCCAAAGAGACCCGGCCCACCCTCAGAACTTCTCTCCAGGTAGATCACAGACCAAAAAAGCACCGCTAACAGAAGAACCGACAGGAGCAAGAGTAAAATCACTATTGCGGTTACAAATGTGAATTGATGAGTAAACATAACTCTCCCTCTGTGTAGATTTGTTCATTGGTTCAATATTAGAGTACACTCCTCTAGACGTCAACATTTTAAACAACCTCCCTGCCGTCAGCCTGGGGGAGTTCGGTCATACCGTCACTTCCACTTCCCTGACCTCGACCGTACCAGAACCCTCGGGTAGAGAATCCCAGAATACCACCCAGCTTTTAACGAAGGATCAATAGCAGCTCTCTCCGTTGACAAAAAACTTATGGGGGAGCAATACCACTTCTGGAAGGTCTTTGTTTTTTTTCATCGCCTCAAACAGAGCAAGGTGATTGGAGAGGAATTTTTCTGTAATACTGACATCCAATTGCCAGTCAGGAGTTTTTTGACTTTCTGGAATTGTCTTCCAGATTTCAAGAGAGGTCACTAAGGTAAAAGCTATTTGATCACCAGGCTGGAAGTATTCGAGCAATTCAGGAGCATTACACCCGAACTCAGTCCATTCCTTCCACTCTACAGGAAATTGCCAGTCAGTTAAAAAGATAGTATTCAACGCAAAGGGAGCCAAGGGCGGACCAAGAAGAAAAAGGTCTCTAACAAAGAATTCTTTGCTCTTAGGATTTTGAAAAGCTACTGGAACCAGAATCTTTTTTAACTCTTGGTCAAATTTGGGAGGACCTGCAATTACTGCTGAGGCCACATATTCTTCGTCTCCCCATTCCATCAGATACCAGATCGGCAATTCTTTGCCTCCACGAAATAGTCTGTTTTTAATCATCTCTGGAGTAAATTCTTTGACTTCTTCTTGCACAGGTCCTGCTAAGACCTCTTCTTCTGTGGCTACCTCTTTTTCCGCCTCTTCTTCGGTTGCTGGGGGAAGTGGGGAAGGTTCCTCGGCTTTAACTTCTTCTACCTCGGGCGCTTCTACCTCTACTTTGCGAGGAAAAAGAATTCCCTGGTTGAGAAAATAAGCCAAGGTCCCTCCTACTATTACTATTACTAAAACTACCCAGACATAATTAAAAGGTGCTAACTTCTTTGCTTTCATTTCCTCTCTCCTTTTCTATTTGAAAATCTTCCTCTATACTATTTTTCAAGTACTAATTTTGGCATCGCTGCAAAAAACAGATTTTTGATCAATTTGCCACCTGATTTAGCTTCGGAAAAGGGTGCTAAAGATTCGCTTTTCGACCTTTTTGGCAGGAACGCCAATTTTGCTTTAACAACTTATCCTTCTCTGTCTCTGCACTTTTCCACAAGGGAAGCATCCAAAATTCCCTGATGAGTTCAGGCTCTTTTAACTCCCCTCACTGCTACCTGGAGAAGATACAACTATCTTGCCAAAAATGACTGGATTCTAGACGTCTCCTTGACATCTTCTTCGATTATTACAGAATCATCCATCTAGTTTTCTCAACCAGTCCGCCAGGCGACCCAGCGGGTTCTCCTTTTCAGTCTCATTGAAAATCTCGTGGTACATCTCCTCAAAGATGTAACATTCTTTGTCCCTGGAACCGACTTTCTCAAAGAACTCTCTTGAAGCTTTGAGGTCAGTTATTTGGTCAGCTCCTCCAGCCAGGAGCAGAAGTGGTGCTCTTATGGTCTTAGCTTTCTCAAAGAGGATGGCAAAATTTTTGGTCAGCTCAGCTCCGAATCTGGCCGTGCCGACATTATATGCTAGTGGATCTTGGCGATACTCGCGAACCACTGATTCATCATGGCTTAGGGCAGTTTCATCGACCGGGTTCTTGAAAGAGAAAGTCGGCCAGATCCTAGAAATAACCTTTCCGACAAAAATCTTTATTCTTGGCATTTTTTTCCAGCCAAATAAAGGCGAACTCAGAATCAGGCTAGTGATATCCGGCTGGTACTCTTGAACATATCTGGCAACAATCAGGCCGCCCATACTATGGCCCAGGAGATGAACTCTTAGACAACCTGGTTCCCTGATCCAGTTTAGCATTTGATCAAGATCGGAGAGATAGTCAGAAAAACGCTCAACATGAACTGGTCTTCCTTCGCTTCGGCCGTGGCCGCGCAGATCGGGAGCAAAAACCGAGTAACCTTGCTCCCCAAGAAACTTAGTGAGATGCAAATATCTGCCACTATGCTCGCAGGCTCCATGCAAGATCAAAACAGCTTTTCCAGATTCTCTTCTAGCTGCTCTAAAAAGTATTTTCTTGCCATCTAACCGGGAAACAAAATAGCCCGCAGTAGCGGCAACCTCATTCATTAAAGAGCCTCCTCTTTCTCTATTGGAATAATAAAAGGGAGCTCTGCTTTGTTTTTCGGAAAATAAATGCGGCTCCCAGCACCCTGGCCTTTAAGGAGCATGGTGTGGCTTTCTGCCCAGGCTTATACCATTGTATATGAAACCTTTTGGCAAAAGAAAGGATCCAGCCTCCTCTCACTTCTCTACTTGGGACACTTTTGGCAGGAGAGATGAGATGAGTTTCTTTTGGCTTTCTTATTTGATATCTTTACTTTATCCTCGGTGTGCACTCTTTAGAAATACTTTCAGTCGAAACAGCTGGCTTCCTGTAAGGCTAAAACTTAAGAGTTTAATGCCTCTTCTGGGGAGGTGTCTTCAATGGCTCCAGCCAAAGCACAGCCAGCATTGTTGATTAAGACATCAATTCCTCCGGTTTTGTTTAGGATTGCCTGCACCGCCTCATTTACTGACTCATCGATTGTAACGTCCATTCTAATGGTATGGAATTGGCCATTTGTTTCTAGCAAATTGGCTGGTGGGAAATAACGGCTCGTGCCAAAGACGGTGTAGCCCCTTTCGCTTAAATACTTGGCGCAGGATTTGCCAATTCCAGACGATGCGCCGGTAACCAACACTACCTTTCCATTTCTTTCCATACAAATACCTCCCTATTTTTTCGCGACTTAAACGAGGTAAGTCCGAAAATTCCTGCAAAGAGAGAGGCTTCGATTATCCTTTTAAGTTAGAAGAACAACCAAGAAGGGTAGACCGAAGCCCATGAAAAAGATACTACCGAGCCAGAGAGGAGTCCATCTTTTTTGTTGATACCACACCCATTGTGAAAACCAATTTTCTTCCTCCCTTTGAGATCCCCGATCTTCCCACTCGAAGGAGAAAAGAGGATCTACAAGTAGCGGATGAAGGCAGCGAAGATGGATAACCCACTCTTTAATTGGAACATTAACTACTCGCCGTCTTGAAAGCAGGCCTAACGTGCCAGAGCAATCCTCATTTGCTCGTACTGCGCCAGCCTCTCCTGACTAATCGAAGGTGGGGTTTGTCTCACCCGTTCCGTAAGGTGCTTCATCGTTACCGGGATCTCACAACCTTCGCTCAGCGTCTCTCGCACAGCGTCCATGGCTGCTGCGGTGCAAATAGCCACGATATCTGCTCCACTATAGCCGTGAGTTATCTCAGCCAACCGCCCCCAGTCCACATCGGGGTCCAGCGGCTTGTTGGCCAGCTCCATCTCAAAAAGCCTGGTCCGTGCTACCTGATCTGGTGGTGGCACGTAGATAAGCCGGTCGAAGCGACCTGGTCGTAATATCGCCGGGTCCAGATCCTCCGGCCGGTTGGTAGCGGCAACTACTACCACACCTCTCAGTTCCTCCACTCCGTCCATCTCGGTCAGCAACTGCGTAAGTAGCTCCGTCCTGCGTTGCCCCCCATACCGCAGTCCCGCCAGCCCATCAATTTCGTCAAAAAATAGCACGCAGGGTGCATTTTCTCGCGCCCGGTCAAAAAGACCCCGCAGCTTGGCTTCGGAGGCCCCGACAGTCCCGGTCAGAAGCTCCGGCCCCTTTACATGCAAGAAATGGGCGTTGGCCTGGCTGGCTACTACCTTGGCCAGGTAGGTCTTGCCACAACCGGGCGGCCCAAAAAGTAACACCCCTTTGGGCACTTTGATTCCGTAGCGAGTCAGCACGGCCGGGTGGGCCAGGGGCCATTCGATGCTCTCGCGCAGGACCTGCTTCACTTGGTCCAGCCCACTGACGTCATCCCAGGTCAGCCTGCTCTTTTCAATGACCTCCTCCCGCACCACTTTCTCAGAACGTCGGCTATAGGCATCAGCAATTCTCTCATACAGGCGTAACATGTCGAAGGAGACTGAGGGCTTGGTGCCTTCGATCACCCGCAGTAAATCTGCCATGGTAATTGCCGTGGTACTGCTTACTGCACCCTGTCCCAGTACCTTGCGAGCTGCCTCATCGCAAACAGCCCGGATATCGGCACCGGTAAATCGCTCCGTCTGGGCCGCCAGGCGATCCAGGTCAACATCCTCGGCTAGCGGCCGATTTTTAAGGTAGCGGGAGAAGATTTGTCGACGCGCCTCCTGTCCTGGCGGGCCCACATAGATGATTTTGTCAAAGCGACCCGGACGCAAGGCTGCTGGATCAATAAGGTCCGGTCGATTAGTAGCGCCAAGGAGGAGCAGCCCATCTATGTCCGCCACACCATCCGTCTGAGCTAAAAAGGTGTCTACAATACCCAATTCTGGCGCATCAGCGCGGGACATTTGGTCCCGGCGGGGTAAGATAGCCTCCAGCTCGTCAAAGAAGAGTACCACCGGCCGGCTCTCCTGCGCCCCCCGGAAGATCCGTCGCAGATTTGCCTCCGATTCACCAAACCACTTGCTGGTGAATTCCGTACCACTGACCCGGATGAATGTCGCCCCCGCCTGGCTGGCGATGACCTGTCCCAGGTGAGTCTTCCCTGTCCCCGGTGGACCGTAGAGGAGAATCCCTCTAGCAGGTGCGATATGCATGCGGCTTAGGGCTGCCCGGAACCTGGAATCAAATTGGGAGCGGATAGCCTCCATTACCTCGGCCTTGATGTCCTGGATGCCGGCCAGGTCGTCCCAGGAGGCACCTGGCCTCCCTAAGGACGGAGGCGGTACCTTTTCTGTAGCAACCGGAGTGGTGCTCTCAATCTCGATCTTGACTGGGCGTTGCGCCCGAGCATCCATGTTCTCCAAGTGAGAGGCAAAGAAGAACACTGTCACCCCACCTGCACTGGCAGCCAAAGCCAGGCCAACGACAGCAGCGCCAGCAAGTTCCACCCCGGCCAACTGGTCAAGCAGCAGGATCTGGCCGACCACCAGCGTAGCTGCGCCTGCTCCAATTGCCAGGGCGCGGCGGGCAGTCCAGTCAAAGCGAGAGCCGGCCATGATGCGAGCTACCATGTAAGCAGCCAGAGCCCAAAGCAGAATCTGGGCTGCCAAAAGGGGGCTCTTCCACAAGGGACTGAGCAGGCTCACAATCAAGTCTATCGTAGCCCTGGCAGTCAGATTGTGTACCGCGGTCACTAGCCAGTCTGGCGATAGAGGAGCCTCCGGCGGCGTGGGAGGAAGCTTAACCAGAGATTGAGTTACTCCAATCCTGAGTGGGCCTAGCGACTCCTGACCACCCAGGATTCCCAGCATTGTCGACACCAGACAGGCAATCCCGGCCAGGAACGGCCCGCGACGCGACCCCTGAAACCCGGCAGCCAGAGGGACAACCAAGAGAAGGGGACCCAGAGCAGGGAACTGATAGACCACAGCGAGCAGGGCCAAGAGCAAGAACCCTGTCGGTGTTAGAATTCGGAATCGTTTAACAATCAACCACAGTAGCAAAAATAGTACAGCCAGCGGCAGGGAAACCCAGGCGATAGGGAGTACCAGCGAAGTCAGGGAGGCTGTAATACCAAGAGCCGGCCGGTAGAGATACAGGGAAATAATGGCTGCAACAATAACCCAGACCCAAAGGGATGGGAAGAATCCCAGAGCATCAAGAGTAAGGTAGGTGAAAGCACCCACCAGCACTGCCGGACTGCCCACCAGGATGACGTCATAGTATTTCAAGGGGAGATTTATGGGTCTCTTTCTCACTGCCTTTTGAACCGCCAATTTCTAAACCCAGCCAATTTTTAATTCCCTAGAAACGGCTTCCTATTGTTCCAATGACCACTCCTCGGTATTCCAGAAGGAAGAGTGCGAATTGCCTCGGAAACATCTAGAAACCCTATGATTTCTAACTACCGCCCCATGCCAGAGTTCACTAATTGGCCATACCCATTACCTCAGAAGCTCTTTGAACTCCTTCACCGTAAGGTGGGCTCCCCGCAAAATTGCTCTGAGGGTGCCGGGTTTGACATCCTTTGACCCATGTACTGGTACGATGGCTCTTCGCATAAGGTCGTGTTTGTGCACTACAACGGCGTGGCTTCCCCTATGGCGCTTGACGAAAAACTCAGCCTTCTCTAACGCCCGAATAACTTCCCTCCCGTTAGCCTGGGGGAGTTCGGTCATACCGCCACTTCCACTTCCCTGACCTCGACTGCGCCAGGCCCCTCGGGCAGGGGAAGGTTGTCATCCTTTAGGCTCCAAAGGTAGAGCTCGATAGCCTCCCGGATGTTAGCCAGAGCTTCCTCTCTGGTCTCCCCCTGACTTGCACAGCCAGGGAGGGCAGGGACATAGATGGAGTAGCCCCCGTCCCTCTCCTCTTCGAGTACTACGCGAAAGATGTGCCTTTCCATGTTTTCTCAACTCCCTTTCAGATTTAGGAAATCCTCAAAATAGTTTCAAAGGAATCACCCATGCGCCGCGGCGCACCACGTCGCATGAAAATTGTGTTATTATTTTCAAGGGAGAAAGATAACACGTCTTCGCCCACCCTATTCTTCATATCTCACAATCCTGGCGAACTCATCAGCGGAAAGGCTGGCTCCACCCACCAGTACCCCATCTACCTCCGGCCCGGCCATGAGCTCTTTTATGTTGCTGGCTTTGACACTCCCCCCGTACTGAATGCGAATCTTCTGGAACCCTGGCTCGGAAAAGATACAGGCCACTATCCTTCGGATATGGCCGGCCATCTCATTGGCATCCTCAGGAGAGGCTGTCCTCCCTGTTCCGATGGCCCAGATGGGCTCATAGGCGATCACCATATCCCCCAGCCTGTCCTCCGGTACGCTCTGCAGGCAGTTGACCACCTGATCTTCTACATACCTGGCTGCCTGGCCCTTCTCCCGGATCTCCAGAGGCTCACCCACACACATTATCGGTCTCATGCCCTGGGCCAGGACAGCCAGAACTTTCTTATTCACATCCTGATCCGATTCCTTGAAGTATTGCCTCCTCTCAGAATGGCCGACGATCACGTAGTCCACGTGCAACGCTTTGAGCATGAGGGGTGATATTTCTCCAGTGAAAGCTCCTTCTTCCTCGAAGTAGACATCCTGGGCCCCTAATTTGAAGTTCATTTTGTCCATTCCAATGACAGTCTGAATACTCCGCAGGGCAGTAAAGGGTGGACAGACCACCACTTCCACTCCGGAAACGTCGCTCACCTCATACCACAAACTCTGAACCAGCTTCACGGCCTCCAGGTGGGTCTTATACATCTTCCAGTTGCCAGCGATGATGGGTATTCTCATGACCTTACCTGGCCTCTCTCTATTCTATCTTGTTATTGACTATCCTCTAGCGCTTCCACCCCGGGTAAGCTCTCCCCTCCCAACAACTCCAGGGAAGCCCCCCCGCCAGTGGAGATGTGATCTATCTGGTCCTCTACCCCGTACTTTCCGATAGCCGCCAGGGTATCTCCGCCGCCCGCCACAGTATAGGCTTCGGATTGAGCAACCGCCTCTGCCACTCTCCTGGTGCCCCCCTCGAAATTTCCCCACTCAAAAACGCCCATGGGGCCGTTCCAGAAGACCGTCCTGGCTTCTGTGATCTCCTGACAGAATTTATCCGCCGTTCTGGGCCCGATATCCAGACCCATCCAATCTGGTGGGATAGAACCTACATTAACGGTGGCATAGCTGGCATCCTCTTTAAACCCATCCGCCACCACCAGGTCTTCGGGCAGAAGGATTTTCACTCTGTTCCGCTCTCCTTTAGCCAGTACATCCCGACAATAGCTCACCAGCTCCTGCTCACAAATAGATCGTCCGATCTCGTAGCCCTGAGCCTTCAGGAAGGTAAAGCACATTCCTCCTCCAATGAGAAGAGCGTCGGCCACTTCCAGGAAGCGGTCCATAATCTTAAGCTTATCGGAGACCTTGCTTCCTCCCAGAATCACCACAAAAGGTTTTTGGGGAGACTTCAGAAGAGAATAGAGGGCTTTTAGTTCCGACTCCATCAGAAATCCAGCCACCGAGGGCAGGTAACGGGTGACTCCTACTACAGAAGCGTGGGCCCGATGGGCAGCGCCAAAGGCATCATTCACATAGATGTCGGCCAGACTGGCCAGATTGCGGGCCAGGGTGTCATCGTTCTTCTCCTCCCCGGGATCGAAACGGAGATTTTCTAGAAGGATGATCTCCCTCTCCTTCATATTTCTGACCTCCGCGGCTACTTGAGGAGAATATATAGCGTCCATCTTCTTGACCTTTACCCCTAAAAGGGATTCCAGCTCCCGAGCTACTGAATCCAGCCGATACTTGTCCACCACCTGGCCCTTGGGGCGCCCCAGATGGGACATAAGAATGATCCTGGCATCTTTCTCCAATAGATATTTTAGGGTAGGTAGAGATCGCTTGATCCTGGTGTTGTCGGTAACCTCTCCCCGATCATTGAGAGGAACATTGTAGTCTACCCGCACCAGAACCCGCTTGCCCTCCAGGTCTACATCCCGGATGGTCTTTTTATTCATATCTTCACCTTCTCATTCATAGGTACGTTCAAGGAGACTAAAGAGAGGCCTTTTCTTTCCTGTCTGTCGCTCCTCTTTTGCTGCGCAGTGAAATTTGCTTTTGCTTCTCCCTATTCCATACTTTCAGCGATGTATTTAATGAGATCCACCACTCTGCAGGAAAAGCCCCACTCGTTATCATACCAGGAGAGAACCTTGACCATGTCTCCGATTTTTAAAGTAGACTGAGCATCAAAGACGGCAGAGTGGGGGTTGCCAATAACATCGACGGACACCAGAGGATCCTCAGTGTAGTCCAAAATTCCTCGATATTTCTCGCTCTGGGAGGCCTCCTTCATGGCCCGGTTCACATCCTCTACGGTGAAATCCTTCTCCAGCACAGCCACCAGGTCCACGATGGATCCGTCGGCCACAGGGACCCGCATGGCCATGCCGTGCATTTTACCAGACAGTTCGGGAATGACCTGACCGATAGCTTTGGCTGCCCCAGTAGAGGTAGGTATGATAGAGAGCCCGGCCGCCCTTGCTCTCCGGAGGTCTTTGTGAGGAAGGTCCAGAATTCTCTGGTCATTGGTATAAGCATGAATAGTAGTCATGAACCCCCTGGCAATGCCGAAATTATCAAGCAGTACCTTGGCTATGGGGACCAGACAGTTAGTGGTACAGGAGGCATTGGAGATTATGCTATGTTTCTTAGGATCATATTTGTCCTCATTAACGCCCATAACAATGGTCAGGTCTGGCTCTTTAGCCGGAGCGGTCACGATAACCTTCTCGGCTCCCGCACTGATATGTTTTTCGGCGTTAGCTCGATCTGTAAAGAGCCCCGTAGACTCCACCACGATCTCAATGCCCAGTTCGGCCCAGGGCAGATTAGCCGGGTTTCTTTCCGAGATGACCTTTACCCTGGTATCATCTACCACGATATTGTCTCCATCGGCATATACCTTGGCCTTCAAAATCCCATGCACGGAGTCGTACTTGAGAAGATGAGCCAAAGTCTGGGAGTCGGTCAGATCATTGACCACCACGAAGTCTATATCTTCGCAGTTCATCCCCGCTCGGAACACACTTCTCCCCACACGACCAAATCCATTGATACCTACCTTTACCGCCATTTCCTAACCTCCTTATAGATTTGGGTGAAGTTGACCCAGGAATTCCGACCTGGGCCAAAGACATTCTTGCTTATCATACCTGCCCAGGGAAGTTTAGGCAAGAGAGATTCATTCGCCCGGAGGCATCTACAATTCCACGAAATGGCTCCGACTTACCAGGAAATTTCTATGCTTCTTAGCCGCTCTCTTGGTCTTGTGGGATACCCGTGTCTCTCAGCCTACTGCCCCGCAATCCACTGGCTATCCGGCAGATCCGCCTGAACCGGTGGTTGACCGCGGACTTACTGGCAGAATGATTTAGCATTCGACCTATCTCTGCTATAGAAGCCTGCGGATTTTTTAAGCGGGTAAGAGCTACCTCCCGCAGGCCAGGGGGGATTTTGTTCAGCCCCAGCGTCCTGTCGATCTTCCTTATTTCCTCAATCTGTCTCTGGGCCGCAAGGACCGTCCTTTTGACATTAGCAGTGTCGCAATTGACCAGCCGATTGACTTCGTTCTTTATCTCCTTGATGATTCTCACATCTTCAAAGCCCAGGAGAGTGCGGTGAGCTCCTATTAGAGCCAGAAAGGACAGGATTTTGTCCATGTCTTTGAGATAGAGAATCTCCTTGTCTTTCTTCCTGTAACTTGAGGCAGGCAGAGAGAACCTGGCCAGAAGTTTGACCAAATCTTCTATTAACTCCTCACTGGGAGAAGAAATCTCCAAATGATGTGCTTTCTCCGGGCTGCTCAAATATCCGCCACCCAGGAAGGCCCCCCGAAGATAAGAGGTAGCACAGCAGCTCTGCCTGATCTGCCGGAGCAAAATCCCTCCTGTAAGAAAGAACCTGTCATCCAGGATGCCCAGCTCGTTCAGGGCCTGGGGAAGACTCGGCTGGTTTTGGATGAGAATCAGGTAGCGATTCCTCTTCCGGAGTTTTTGCTCCTTCTCTATCATAAGCTGAGGAGTCAGGTTAAATGTTCCCTTCAGCAATTTGATTATCTTCCGGGAGATGGCAGCGTTATCGCAGTCAAGACTGAGAGAGATGGACCCTTCACCACCAAGATGTAGGCTACCTCTGAACCTGACCAGAGCTGAGAGCTCAGCCATCCTGCAGCATGACCTCCCAGAAATATAGCGGGCTAGCTCTTTCTTTACTTCCCGAGAGAAGGACATGGGGCACTCCTTTCTGGTTCGGTCAGTCTCTTAAGCACTCTGGCCAGCTTAAGGGGGTCATGGCGGACAAAATTAGAAAAGTTGACTACATCCTTGAGGATCACCTCCACCCCCATTTCCTCTAGCCTGGAGGAATCAAAATCCACAGCCACAGCTCCCTCCAGGGCATAGGCCTCCCTCAGCCTCCTGGGAATGGGAGAATTGTTGACCATGACTATGTCCAGGGTGAGGCCTGGACAATGTTCCAAGAGTTTACTCAGGTGATCCTCTGCTCTATAGCCATTTGTCTCGCCCGGTTGAGTCATGACATTGCAGACATATATCTTTTGGGCCCTGGAAGCTCCTATGGCTTCAGCAATGTCCGGAATCAGAAGATTGGGTATGATGCTGGTAAACAGGCTGCCGGGACCGATAATAATCTGATCGGCCTCCATCAGCGCCTGGACGGCCTCCGGGACGGGAGAAACTTCTCCAGGCCGGAGAAAGACTCTCTTTATGGGATGCTCGGACCTCATAATCCTGGACTGGCCTTCTACAATAGTATTGTTATCCAACTCGGCCAGCAGCACCACTTTTTCGGTAGTAGAAGGGTAGACCCTGCCTTTGATCTTCAGGATCTTGCTGGCCTGCCTTATGGCAGTTAAAAAGTCCCCGCTTATGTCTGTCAAAGCCGCTATGAGAAGATTGCCGATGCTGTGCCCTTTCAGACCCTCTCCCTGTTGAAATCTATACTGGAAGAGAGAGCTCATCAAAGACTCTTCCTCGGCCAGAGCCACTATGCAGTTACGGATGTCTCCGGGCGGCAGGATACCCATCTCTTTTCTCAGCCGTCCGGAGCTACCGCCATCGTCGGCCACCGTGACCACTGCTGTGATATCTGGAGTGTAAGTCTTAACTCCTCTCAACAGCGTGGAGAGACCTGTGCCTCCTCCTATGACCACTACTCTGGGATGGCTTTTTCTTCTTTTCCTGGAGGAGCTCTGTCGGGCAACCATTTTCTTATTTCTTGTTTATGTCGCGATGCACCAGGTTGATCCCATAGCCCATCTCTCTCATGATTTTGACCAGCTCCTCAGCTACTACTACAGAACGATGTCTCCCCCCGGTGCAGCCAATGGCGATAGTCAGATAGCTCTTTCCCTCGATCTCATATTGGGGAATGAGATATTCTAGCAACTGTCGAAAGAGCTCAAAGAACCTGGCGGTTTCTGGCCTCTGGACTACAAACTCGTAGACTTCCTGGTCTTTGCCACTCTTGGGACGAAGCCGATCCAGATAGTAGGGATTGGGCAGAAATCGGACATCCAGAACCAGATCGGCATCGGTAGGAATGCCGAACTTGTAGCCAAAAGAGATCACCGATATCTGCAGCTTTTTCTCCTCTACCCCAAAGAGGATGGTTTCAGCTATTTTCTCATGAAGCTCTCGAGCAGTCAGATTGGAGGTGTCAATTACTATATCCGCTATGTCCCGAACAGCACTCAATCTTTTTCTCTCTTCTTTGATGGCATCGACGATCCTCCCAGTTGTGGCTAAGGGATGGCGCCGCCTGGTTTCCTTAAACCTCTTAACCAGGGTCTGATCTGAAGCCTCCAGAAAGAGAATTTGATAACCTATCTCTTCTCTTTTCAGGGCCATCAAGGCATCGAAGAGATGATCGAAGTAGTCTCCGCTCCTCACGTCTATGACCAGAGCCACCCTTTTGATCTTGCTGCCCGGCAAGGAGAATATGTGGGCCAGGTTCTGGATCAAGGAGGAGGGGAGATTATCTATGCAGAAATAGCCGGCATCTTCCAGACATCGCATGGTCTCAGATCTTCCAGCACCAGAAAGTCCGGTAATGATTACAATTCTCAGATCCTTCTCATTTCCAGACATATCTATCATCTCTACTTATTATCCATCCCTATTTGCTTATTCCCGGGAGAGCATCCTGGTCAGAACCATGCTTATAAGGCTGATGATGAGAGAGGCCAGGAAAGCTCCCCAAAGACCATGAACTACAAAGCCGGGGACAATCAGACCCACCAGGTAGATCATCAGAGCATTGATGACCAGAGCGAAAAGGCCCAAAGTTAGAACGGTAATGGGAAGAGCTATCAGGGCCACGATGGGCCGAACAAAGGTATTGACCAGGCCCAGGACCAGGGCAGCCACCACAGCCACAATAAATCTATCACCCCTCAGCTCCACCAGAGCCGGGGGTAAGAGATAGGTAGTAAGCAGAATGGCCAGAGTCAAAGCTATCCATCTGGCAAACACCTCGGTCCCCCTCTCCCTCCCTTGAAAATAACACAATTTTCACGCGACGTGGTGCGCCGCGGTGCATGGGCGATTCCTTCTAACTCCTAAGAACCCCTGGAACCCCCTCTTATGTTCTGTCCAACCAGCCCATCCACCTGGATTCCCCATCCCATCAGTCCTTCACTCTCACCCCTTCCATCTCCAGCAGTCTTTTCTTCCATTCCGGGTCAGGACCGTATCCTCCGAGTCTCCCGTCGGACATGATCACCCGATGGCAGGGAATTACGAGAGGTACCCGATTGGAACTCATAATACTGCCAATGGCCCGAGGGGTGGTCTTCTTGGAGGTAGCGTGAGCCAGGTATCCATAGCTGCAGCTCTCCCCATATTTTACCTTTCTGAGAGCCTGAAAGACTAATTTTCTGAGCTCTGGGTAGTCTTCATCATATACCTTCACGTCGTCGAACTCCACCCTCAGGCCTCTAAAATATTCCTCTACCCTCTGTGCCAGTAGTGAACGGCTGTTAGTGGGAAGGACTTTCTCCTTAACCAACTGGCTAAGCTGGGAGAAAAGGTATCGATCTCCCAGAGGAAGATGCAGTTGTCTCACTCTGTCATTTTGAAAGAGGATAAGACCGGTACCGTACTGAGTTTCGTAAACATCGTAGACTATAGCCTCCATAGCAGTCTCCTTGCCTCATCCCAGACTTTTTGTGAGATCTCTGACAAAGTCCCTGCTTCCACTTTAACCTATCTAAAATCGATGAAAATGTCTGAAAATGCTTTCAGCCACGGCGCGGGGTATTCCCTTGACCGCATAGAGCTCTTCCAGCGTAGCCTCTACCACTTCCTGAAACGAGCCAAAATGGTCCACAAGAAGCTGCTTGCGCTTCTCCCCCAGCCCGGGAATCTCATCCAATATGGATCGAATGGTGTCCGCATCTCTTAACTTACGATGATAGCTGAGAGCGAAGCGGTGGGCCTCATCCCTGACCCTCTGCAGCAGCTTGAGAGCTTCGGAATCCGGAGGGAGGGACAGGGACCGATCTTCATCTACCTTATAGATCTCCTCCATTCTTTTGGCCAGGCCGATAATAGGAAGATTTTCCAGGCTCATCTCCATAAGTCTTTTTCTGGAAACCGAGAGTTGTCCCTTGCCACCATCTACTACTATCAGATCGGGGATCTTTTTGAAAGAGCTGTCCCACGGGGAAGTCTGGTCCAGCCAGCGGCCAAACCGACGGCCGATTACCTCTGCCAGCATGGCGTAGTCGTCCTGGCCATCTACGGTTTTGATCCTGAACCTCTTATAGTCGCTCTTCTTAGATCTGCCCTCCTCAAAAACTACCATGGAACCCACGGAGCTCTGGCCCATAATAGTGGAGATATCGTAGCCTTCGATGCGTCGCGGAAAACGGGGGAGATCCAGAATTTCCTTCAGTTCCACCAGCACACCGCTCTCCGACTCCTTCTCTGTCCTCCTTTTCTCAGCCAGGAAATCCAGATCATAGTAGGCATTCTCGGCAGCCATCTCCATAAGTCTCTTTTTCTCTCCTTTAAGGGGAACGGATACCCTAACCCGCGAGCCTCTTTCCTGGGTCAGCCACTGTTCGATGAGTTCTCTATCCTCTATGTCGGTGGACACCAGAATTTCCTGAGGGACAAAAGGAGTCTCCTGGTAATGGAGTTTTAAGAAGGAGGAAAGATAGACCCGCTCCTCAACTCCCTTTACTCCTTCCAGAAGGAAATGGTCCCGGGCCACCATTTTTCCTCCTCGGGTGGAGAAAAGTTCAATGCAGGCAATTTCTTCTTTGTGGGCCGAGGCAATTATGTCCAGGTCCATTTCCTCATCCGTCCTGTACTTATGTCCGTGAATCATGTGTT
>NZ_BLRZ01000004.1 GCF_013281975.1 Candidatus Hakubella thermalkaliphila
CGACCGATTTCATATCCTGAGCCACATGGCCGAAGCGGTAGATACAGTTCGTAAGGAAGAGCACCAACTCTTGAAGAGAAAAGGGGATGAGACCCTCAAGGGAACCAAGTATCTTTGGCTTTACTTAGAAAATACTTGATATTTTCATGGTTCATGGGTGATGAGACCATAATGAAAAATTATGGGCAAGAAAATATCCCCCTGAGGCGTAAGGAAGAATTTGAGCGTCTCAAGAGCCTGGATCTCCAGGTAGGACGGGCCTGGGCCATCAAGGAGAGCCTTAGGCGTCTTTGGGAGTGCCCGAGTCGAGAGCAGGCTACCCAATATTGGAGAAGATGGTTTTGGTGGGCTACTCACAGTCGTCTGGAGCCCGTGAAAAAGGTTGCTTACCTGATTAAACGACATCTTCATAATGTCTTGACCTATTTTACCCACCCAATTACCAACGCTGTCAGTGAAGGTTTGAACAGTAAAATCCAAACAATCAAAAAGATGGCCTATGGATTCCGTAACCCTGAACATTTCAAAACAGCCATCCTTTTCCACTGTGGTGGCTTAGATATATACCCATGCTAAAACCGGAAGAACCAGATTTTCTAATCAACATTCAGTTTGGATGAGTGTTGGTCTTGGCTCCCCGGGCAGGACTCGAACCTGCAACACCTCGGTTACAGTAGCCCCCAAAATTTCTTTTGGGACTGGACTATCTCATCATCCGCTATGGGATGTCGGGCGCTCACAGGGCTTTATTGGCAGGGGGATCCTCAGCCCTTAGTCTCTGCACGTTCCTGCCTACTTATTACCCCTTTCAGCAGGCTTCGCTCAGGGTTACCATGCCCTTCAACTTCGCTTAGGGTTTTAGGCTTCCCTGAATTCACCCGATTTTCCATCCTGATTTTCATCAGGACGCTGCGATTTGGTGTGAACTTCCCGGTGACAATTTCAACCGTTTAGTTCACACCTCCTTTCACAGCCGAGTGCTCTACCGATTGAGCTACCGGGGAGTGTTTATTGACTCTCAGATTATACTACAAGTTCCAGCCCCGCAAAATGCCCCCAAATTACGGAATTGCTTGCCACATAGAGAGAAGGTTTAAGATCCACCTTTGGTTACTTGGGGACCCTTTAGGAGATTAATTCCTAACCCCCCTACTCCAAAAAATCCTTCAGCCTCTGGCTCCGGGAGGGGTGACGCAGCTTGCTTAAGGTCTTGGACTCGATCTGGCGAATTCTCTCTCGGGTTACTCCAAACTTCCGGCCTACTTCTTCCAGAGTCCGAGGATGGCCGTTCAGAAGTCCAAAACGCAGTTGTATTACTTTCCTTTCTCGCGTGTTCAGAGTATCCAGAACACTCTGCAACTGCTCCTGGAGAAGAGTGAAGGAAGCAGCATCTACGGGCACCACAGCTTCCTCATCCTCGATGAAATCACCCAGATGGCTGTCTTCTTCCTCTCCAATGGGCGTCTCCAGGGAGACCGGTTCCTGGGATATTTTCATAATTTCCCGCACCTTATCCGCGGTGAAGCCCATCTCATCGGCTATTTCTTCAGGGGTAGGTTCCCGGCCCAGATCCTGAAGAAGTTGTCTCTGGATGCGGATCAGCTTGTTAATGGTTTCCACCATGTGCACCGGTATCCTGATAGTTCTGGCCTGGTCGGCAATGGCTCTGGTGATGGCCTGTCGGATCCACCAGGTGGCATAGGTGCTGAATTTATAGCCTTTTCGATAGTCAAATTTCTCCACGGCCCGGATCAGCCCTAGATTTCCTTCCTGGATGAGATCTAGAAAAAGCATCCCCCTGCCGATGTATTTTTTGGCGATACTGACTACCAGACGCAGGTTGGACTCAATAAGGCGCTTCTTGGCCTCCTCCTGGCCTTGCTCGATCCTCTTGGCCAGATCAACTTCCTCCGCTGCGGTGAGCAAAGGAACCTTACCGATCTCCTTCAGGTACATCCTGACCGGATCGTTGGTAGAAGCTTTGGAGGCAACTTCCAGCCTTTTCTTTGGTATCTTCTTTTCTAATTTCTCATCAAACTCGGGAGTAGCCTCCTCAATTTCCCCGTCAATGACCTCGATGTTCCGGCTGGCCAGAAGAGTATATATGCTCTCTATTTCTTCAGGAGTTAGCTCGACCTCTTGAAGACTATCCATTATCTCTTCCGTGGTCAGAACTCCATGTTCTTTTCCCTTATTTATGAGGTCTCGGACCTCTTTTATGGAAGCTACCGAGAAATTATCTGACACTTACTGTCCCTCCATCAAATGATCCTGGTTTATACGTTCTTCCTGTAGGGCTCTTCTCTGCCCTTCCAGTCTCAATATTTCCTCAAAAAGCCTATCAGCCTCTTCCTGATCTCCTTGCTGGCTTAATTTTTCCATTTTTCGAGGTAATATACTTATTTGACGTTTAAGGTCTAATTCCTTGAGCATATAGAAAACTTCTTGACAAGTTTTTTCGTTTTCATACTCCCTCTCTTCGAAAAGGAGGCTGCTGAATAGCCTTCTGAGCTCTTCCCTTTCGATGGCACTCAGAAGCTGAGAGACATCTGCTTCCTTCGACCCTTTAAGACCATCTTTCAAGAGTCTGAAGATATCTTTATTGGGCCCACTCTGAAAAACATCTTCCTCCAGGTTCAGGAGGATCTTCCTTGCCTCCCCCACATCGTGAATTATCAACCGGAGAGCTTCCCTTTCCAGCCGATCATAGGGGGAAAACTGTTTTTTCTGCTCCACCCTCCCCTGGCTAATCCGGCCTCTGGCTCTTCTGTTTCTTTCGATGAGCTCTCTCATTAACCTCTCTTCTTCCACAGATAGCTTTTCCGCCACCACCTTGATATACTCCTCCTGGACTATTCTTGAGGAAAGGGTGGAGAGAAATTCCAGGATTCTGTCTATGGCTGCCAGCTTCCCCTGGGCCGAGGTTAGATCGAATCGTGATATTATAGAATCAATGGTGAAGTCTATCAAGGGCCTGGCCTGTTCCAGGAGTTTAGAAAACTCTTCCTTCCCATGGCTTAACATATAGTCAGCCGGATCCATACCGGAAGGCAATACTACGGCTGATAGATTAATATTATGCTGGTTAAAGAGAGCAATGTTTCCGTTGTATTCTTTAAGCAAATCAATTCCCCTCTCCGTGGCTTTCTCCCCGGCTGTATCTGAGTCAAAGACTAAAACTATGTTATTGGTGAAGCGAGCTATCAGCCGGATTTGATCTATGGTCAGAGCTGTACCCAGGCTGGCTACTACGTGGTAAATACCACACTGGTGAAAAGCCATGACATCGGTATAGCCTTCCACAATCAGGGCCTGATCCTGCTTTACCATATCTCCCTTGGCCTTGGACAGTCCGTAGACCACCTTTCCCTTTTGATAGACAGGCGTCTCCGGTGAGTTCACATATTTAGGCAGGGAGTCATCGATCACCCTTCCTCCGAAGGCCACCACCCTGTCCATGACATCGGTGATGGGAAAGATAATCCGGTGCCGAAATTGATCATAGAATCCCCGCGAGCTTTTTTCGCTACGGATGGCCAGCCCGGAGGCAAGGAGATCAGAAAGGCTAATCCCTTTGTCCAGGGCATATTCAGCAAACCCGGCCCACTTTTCCGTGCAGCTTCCTATCTCAAAAAAGTCAATGGTCTCCTCTGTATAACCTCTTTTCAATAAGTACTGCAGACATTCTTGCCCAAAGGCCGTTTCCTTGAGACTCTTTCTGTAAAAATCTTTAGCTAACTGATTAATCCGATAAATTTTCTCTTTGTTTGCTGCTCCTCTTCCTTCTCCTGCTCTCACCTGCTGGTATTTAGGTTTATAACCCACCCGATCGGCCAGGCGCTGGATAGCCTCGGGAAATTCCAGACTTTCTATCTTCATAACAAAGCTGAAGACGTCACCTCCCTCCCCACACCCGAAACAATGATAGAGCTGCTTACCAGAATCCACTACAAAGGAGGGAGTTTTTTCTTTATGAAAGGGACAGAGACCGCTATAGTTCTTGCCGGTCTTCTTCAACCTGGTGTATTCTGATACCAGAGCCACCAGGTCGTTTCTCTCCCTTATCTCCTCTAACTCACCATCTGCAAGCCTGGGGGTCACCTATGTCTCCCTATGCTACAGGTAAATCTTAGTCATGCACTCTCTTGAAATGACCAGGCCAATGAAGTTCTTCTTAAATTGAATAAGAGATGATAACTATCCCCGCCAGGCGGGCAATGGAAGCGAATTGTAAGCCAACGAAGAACCTGAGCCAAAAGGCTTTTTTTCAGAAAGTATGCTTTCAGATAACGGGAGTTGTCCAGATCAGAAACTGCCAGAAGCATTCAGTGAAAGCACATCCTGAGCGCTAACGGAGTAGAAAGAATTAGCGAGTCGCAAATAGTTTCTGTGTATCATAAAATGTTTATTATAAAATATTATACAAGAGACAGTGGTAAAAACAAGGTAGAGGAGGTAGCCATGATCGATACCTACGATTTTGGAAACATCGTCATCAACGGCCAAAAGTATACTTCGGACGTCATTGTCTATCCGGATCAGGTGCGTTCTAACTGGTGGAGGCGGGAAGGGCACAGGCTTGACCCGGAGGACATCCGCGAACTGGTAAGCTGGAGGCCAGAAGTATTGATAGTGGGAACGGGAAGCATGGGCTGCATGAAGATCTCCCCGGAAACGGAGGAACTCCTCAAGTCCCAGGAAATTGAACTAATCGCCGAGCCCACCCCTCGGGCCTGTCAGATCTTTAACCAGATTTCGGCTACCAGGAGGGCCGTAGCTGCCCTTCATCTGACCTGCTAGGTCTCCCTTCCTGGCTCACAACGGTTTAAGAGGAAGATGGTTTCTTGAATCTACCCTTCTCTTCCAAAGCCTGCAAGATTTTTTCCCTGGTAGCGGGAAGTTCTGTGATCCTGATTCCCAGGGCATCGTGGATGGCATTTATTATGGCCGGAGCTGTGGGGGACATGGATACTTCTCCCATCCCTTTGGCGCCGTAAGGTCCCTGGGGATGGCTGTCCTCTACAATGATGGCCTCAATCTCCGGAGTCTCCCGAATGGTGGGGATATGGCACTTGGAAAGGGTATCGGTGATGATCCTGCCCTCCTCCAGTCTGAATTCCTCTCTGAGAGCATAGCCCAGGCCCATCACCACCCCTCCTTCCATTTGCCCTTTTACGTTCCGGGGATGGATAGCCTTTCCGACATCGTGAGCAGCAATTACTTTGAGGATTTTAACTTCTCCGGTCTCCTCATCTACTTCCACAATAGCAGCCTGGGTCCCAAAGCAGTAGGAGAAGTGGATGCGATAAGTCTCGGGGCTTACACTGGGATCCCAGTCTGCCCTTTCCGGCAAGGGATAGGTCCTGGGGGCAAGATAGTAATGGTCAGCCCTGAGGATCTGACCTTTCTTTCTGGCCAGAGCAGCCAACTCCGCCAGACCTATGAGATTTCTGCCGTCCCCTTTATCCACAATTCTGTCCCCTCTAATACTAATTCTCTGGGGATCGATATTGAACTCCTGGGAAGCAAAGGAGAGGATAGTCTCCTTGAGTTTCTGGCTGGCCGCCAGAACGGCGTTTCCAGAGACAAAGGTCTGACGAGAAGCGGTAGTAACTCCTGAGTCCAGAATCTCGGAAGAGGTATCGCCACCAAAAACTTCAATCTTATTGTAGTTGATCCCCAGAGTCTGAGCTGCTATCTGGGCCATGGCTGAATAGGTACCCTGTCCCATCTCTGCCGTGCCCACAGAGAGCTTGATCGTGCCGTCCTCTTTTAGCTCTACTATGGCTCCAGCAGCATCCTTAATGACGCCTCCCAGACCTACATTCTTGTAGGCGCAGGCCACCCCCACACCTATTTTAGATCCCCTTTTTCGACGTTCCTGCATCTCCTGCTCCGTCCTGGCCACAGCTTTCTTGACCGCAGCCAGGCTCTCCTTAATGCCCACGCTGGATTCCAGGATGTGACCAGTGATAGTGGTATCTCCTTCCTCCAGGGCATTGATTTCTCGGATCTCAAGGGGATCAAGACCCAATTGCTCCGCTACCCGGTCCATTTGGGATTCAGCGGCGAAGGCTGGTTGGGGAGTGCCAAAACCGCGCATGGCTCCGCAGGGGACGTTGTTGGTGTATACAGCATAGGCATCTACTTTAACGTTAGGAATCCGGTAGGGTCCGCAGGAAAAACAGGCGGAGCGAAACAGAACCTCAGCTCCCAGAGAAGCATAAGCTCCGGTATCTCCCAGAATCTCCACCTCCACGGCCACAATTCTCCCCTCTCTGGCAGCCCCGGTGCGGTAGTGCAGATATTGGGCATGTCTTTTGGGATGGACTCTGATGGACTCCTTGCGACTGAAGACTACCTTGACTGGCCTTTTGGTGTGGTAAGCAGCCAGAGCCGAGAGGACTTGAACCACAGGTTCTTCCTTGCCTCCAAAAGCTCCTCCCGTAGGAAGATGGATCGCCCGTACTTTTTCTTTGGGAAGGTTGAGGATGGCTGAGATCTGATCGCGGTCGGTAAAGACGCCCTGGCTGGCCGAATACACAGTGAGACATCCGTCTTTCTCCGGTACAGCCAGGCTGGCTTCTGGCTCCAGATAGGCGTGTTCGATGAAGGGTGTGTAATAACGGCCTTCTATAATCACATCTGCCTCAGCGAAACCTTTATCAATATCGCCCCTCCTGATTTTATGATGCTTCAAAATATTGCCTTCCTCATGAATTTTAGGTGCGTCGGGCAAAAGAGCTTCCTGGGGGGTGAATACTCCCCTCAGCTCCCGGTAGTCCACCCTGATCTTTCTAAGAGCTTCTTCGGCTATATCCTGAGTCTCGGCCACTACCAGAGCCACGGCATCTCCTACATATCTTACTTTATCTCTGGCCAGTACTGGTTGGTGGGGAAAGATGAGACCAAACCCGTTATGGCCGGGGACGTCCTTGGCTGTGAGAACAGCAATCACCCCAGGTGTGGCTTCTGCCTCCCTGGTATCAATGCCCAGAATCTCAGCATGAGGGTACTCGCTACGCAGGGCTTTAGCGTAGACCGTCCCCTCCACGAAAAGATCATCCGCGTACTTTGTATCTCCTTTGGCCTTAAGGACGGCATCCTTTCGGGCCACTGCTTGCCCCACCACCTGGTAAGAACGCTCCAGGAGAGAAGGAGGGGATACGCTTTTTATTCCCTGCCTCATCATCTCGGATGCCTCCTGTACAGCCCTAATGATGCTTACATAGCCGGTGCAGCGACATAAGTTACGAGCCAGAGCAGACTTAATTTCCTCCACCGAAGGGGAGGGGTTTTCGTCTAAAAGAGCCTTGGCGGACATGATCATGCCAGGAGTACAGAATCCACACTGGATGGCTCCCTGACGGATGAAAGCTGCCTGAAGAGGATGAAGTTCTCCCGGGGGCGCCAGTCCCTCGATGGTCTCTACTCTCTTACCATCTGCCTGAGACATCTTGATAAGACAGGAGCGTTTAGCCTCTCCATCAAATATGACCATGCAGGCTCCACAGTGGCCTTGAGCGCATCCATTCTTGGTCCCGGTCAACCTCAGGCGTTCCCTTAGGAAAGTGAGAAGCAGCATCTGGGGAGGAACTTGTGCTATCACTTCTTTACCATTCACCACTAGTCGAACCGATATGTTTTCCATAACCTCTTTTTCCCTCTCTAGGCTGTTGGTTGATATCCGAATACTCCGCTACCTTTTATCTACACGTGTCTGAGCTATTGGCTGGGCTTACTGGTGGAAGATGCAGTATCCCTCCTTGTTCGTATCCCCCGAACTCAGAGCTAGAAGTGTCCCTCCGGACAGACCGTTTATCCAGTAGACCATGAGTTGATATAAAAAGGTCACCATGATGGCTATCCCTTTGGGCACCCCACCCTAAGCTAACTTACCCTCCCGGTGAGCTCGCACATATTTCTGGCAGAACTCATCCCGGTCCAGAAGAGCTTCGCAGGCGATTACTGTAGCCATGAGCTCCTTGTCCAGGGGATCAAGAACCACAGCATCCAGGCCGAAGGCCAGAAGCATGGGCAGAAAGGAGCGATGAATAAGTCTGCGATTAGGAAGCCCGTAGCTAACGGCTGTGGTGGAGATGATGGTCTTGACGTCAGGAAAAGCTGCCTTCATCAATTTCAGGCTTTCCAGGACCACCAGACCCTGGCCGGTATCGACACCTATGGGCATGCCCAGGGCATCAAGATAAAGTCTATGTCTAGGAATTCCATATCTGTCCACTTCGGCCACCAGTTTTTGGGCTATCTCAAGTCTTCCTTTAGCTGTCTCAGGTATGCGGCCCTCTTGGTCGATGGTCAAAGCTACCACTTTGCAACTGTATTCTCTTACCAGAGGTAGCACTTCCTCTACTCTTTCTTTGTCCAGAGTAATTGAATTGGCAATAGCCTCTTCTTTCTTTCGGCAAGCCTGCAGGCCGGTAGCCAGGACCCCGGGGTTGAGACTGTCCACAGCTATGGGCACATCCACTACCTCCTGGATTGCCTCAATAGCCCAAACCACGTACTCAGGTTCCTTATGCCAGAAAGTGCCCGTATGCACGTCAATCACATTAGCTCCGGCGCTTACCTGGTCAAGAGCTTCCTTTTGCAGGAAGACTCTGTCTCTTTCCTCCAGAGCTTCGGCCACCGAAGGCCGGGTACTGTTAATTCTTTCTCCAAAAATTTCCAGTTTTGGAACCATTTTGCCTCCTGCTATTTGAGAGCTAGCCACTGTCTGAATCACAGAAGAATCTACTTGGCCCTGGCCACCAGCCCCGAGGGCACTTGCACCGCGCGCTGCATCTTGTCCGCGCCGACCAGGAGGCTGCCGAACAGGAAGGAGGCCAGGATGGCGCCCAACGGGTGCAGCTTGCCGAACAGCGCCGCAACGATGCCGGAGAAACCGTAACCGCTGGTAATACCCTCCAGCAGTCGGCGATGCACGCCGATCACTTATACCCTTGCCTCCGTGAGCCCTTGCTCCATAACCAGGGTCCCACCCTTGATAATCATTGCCACCGTTTCTCACCCCATTCCTTTAGCCAGGCACTGAGATCCGATTGGAAAACCCGCCCACCCAGGGATCCGACTCCTATTTCCAGAGCCAGGGCTACCTCGCCTCCAGGGCTCAGGCCCTTGGGAGCGAGAGGTGTCTCTCACCCCCCTCCGCTACCTCATGGTCAAAGCCATGACCGCCTTTTGCACGTGCAGCCGGTTCTCTGCCTCATCGAAAACCACTGACTGCGGACCATCGATCACCTCAAAGCCACGGTCAGCCGGCAGACAGTGCAGGTAAATGGCTCCCTCATCAGCCAGGGCCAATCGCTCCTTATCACAGATCCAGTCCTTGTTAGCCTCAAAAATCTCTTTGGCCTTGTCCGGGTTGTCCTGGCCTACAGGCGGTTTGAACAAAGGTACCGCGGTCCAGGACTTGGGATAGACTACCTGAGCTCCCTTCAGAGCCTCCTCAAACTCGTTGACAATCTGGAAAGATCCTCCGTAGCTCTGGGCGTTCTTTTGACAAGCTCCCAGCACCTCCTCATCCATGTAGGCCATGGGCTCCCCATCAACAACCTTGGTTCGCCTGACCACCACAACACTGTCTTCCTCATCAATCTCCAGCTTGGCAGCAATATCCGCACTGGCATGTTCTCGCTCGATCACCAAATCTTGGGTCAGACATTCAAATCCCCTTTTCCTGGCCAGGCTATCAATATTCTCCAGCAACTCCAGGCCACTTTCTATCAGAGACACAGGAGAAGAGACAAAGGTGCCGATGCCGTGCTTACGGATGATAATTCCCCTCTCCTCCAGGCTTCGGAGAGCCTCTCGCAGAGTAGCCCGAGACACACCCAATTTCTGGGCTAACTCCGGCTCGGAAGGAAGTTGATCATCGGGTTTATAGACCTGGTTGTCCAGGAGTTCAATCAGAGCCTCCTGAACCCGGATGTATAAAGGGCGATAGTCCCTTTCTAAGTCAGGAATCATTTCCGATTTGGAATTGGTTGTCGGATGTCTGACATTGACTATAAGCTTTTTATATTACAGTTTAGCGGTCGCCCTCTTAAGTTTCTAGCCCAGTAAGGGGCTCTTATGGTGATTAGGGGACCGCTACCGAACAGTTAACGTGTGCCACCAGCAAAGGGCACCGATAGATGAATGGTCATATAATCTTGGTAATCTGGGAGGGCTACTCATAAAAACACTTGCACAGCTTTTTCATAGATGAAATTTCAGTTTGATGCGGAAAATACAACCTCTAGGTCTTTAGGGGAACCTGCAGCCTCTCCAGGCCTAACTCCTCCAGTTTCCTTTGGCTGGGCCTGCCTTGGCCATCCCATCCTCTCACTTTATAGTATTCGTCTAACATCACTTCCATATCTTCTTCGGTGATGCGGTGGCCCGCGGCCGGACCATCTGGAAGGGACTCTTTTACAAAACGGGGTGGTAGATGGTGATCCTTGCGGCTAAATCCCTCTCGCACATTGAAAAGGCGGACCATGTTCCAGACTCGCTCTCCCAGCCGCATGAGGTCATCCAGGGAATACTCCCGGCCAATGGCGCTGGAGAGCATCTCCAGATAAGTCTTTTTGGTGATGTCGTACTGGGCGAAATCGCATTTGACCAGGGTGTCCAGAGCAGCCAGGTAGTTTTGCAAGTCGGTCACCAGCTCAGCTTTTCCCCTTGTCTCCAGACGCTTTATCTCCCGATCTTCCCAAAGTTCTCCTCCTACCTGGTAGAGGATGGGAAAAGCCCTTTGATGGCAGCCCCCTCTATCGGCAGTCATCAGAGCCAGACCCATGCCCGGAGCACCGCTCGGCCCCCAGGCCGGGGACTCCAGACCTTTGATATGGACAGCATATTCCTCTGTACCAGGAATCTGCTCAGAAGCTCTTTTTACCCCTTCTCCTAACAGTCTGGCCAGGGGATTCTCCCGGCTGGCGATCATCTTGACCAGCTCTATTACGGAACTCCGGTCCCCGAACTTGAGATCCAGGCCTCCCAGATCCGAGGTGGTTATAGCTCCCTTCTCCAGAGCCTCCGTGGCAAATCCGATGACTCCCCCGGTGGACATGCTGTCCATGCCTAACTCATCGCACAGCCGGACCGCATAGGCCACACCTTCCAAATCTCCCAGACCCAGGTTGGAGCCCATAAGAGCCACCGACTCATACTCCACAATATCGGTTGTCACATGAGCATATTTGGTTTTTCTGATCACTCCCACTTTGCTGCAGCGGATAGGACATCCAGCACAGGCCAGGTCCCGCAGCCAGAGGCGTTTTCTCTGGGAATCAGCATCTAACCTGTCCGCCTTCTCAAAGGAGCCCTGCCGGTAGTTAAAGGCGGGAAGAAGTCCCTCTTCATTGGCAAAGGGGACAGAGGAAGGGGTGCCATTGTCCCGATAGTCCTGAGTATAGCTGTTTTTTTGTCGGTTATGACCGCCCACAGGGTAACCTCGCTGCCAGTTCCGGAGGTGGTGGGGATGGCAATCAGAGGTGGAATTCTTTTGGTAATCTCTTTCTTCCCGTATTCATACTCCAGGATGGAGCCATCGTGAACTACTTCTACCCCGATGGCCTTGGCCGTGTCCATGGAGCTTCCCCCACCTACAGCTATTAACATGTCGCACTCATTATCCTGATAGATTTTGGTGCCCTCTGCTACTAGCTCTACGGGTGGATTGCCCACCACCCTATCGAAGAGTCCGAATGTGATCTTTTCTTTCTCCAGACTACCCACTATCCTGTCTAGCAAACCGGCCTTGACTACCCCCTGGTCCGTAACCAGGAGGGGCTTCCTGCCTTCCAAACGACGCGCTTCATCGGCCAGATTTTCCACTGCGCCAGGTGCATGTTTTATAGCTGTAGGAGTTTCGAACACTTGCAACTTTACCATCGGCCTCCCCCTTCTAAAAAGTGAGGATTTTAGCCCGTTTAGTTAATCGGGCCTGGCTACCTTCATAAATTTTATCAATAGCCATATACTACCCTTATCTAAAGGCAGTTGCTTAAGCTCATCCCACCCCGAACTTCCGTTAGACCTTCTGAGCCTCTATTTCTGCGGCCCGCTCATCCGCTCTCCTCAGAATCTCATCGATGCCCTCCAGCACATCCTGAGGCAAAGGAACGGGCTGGTAGCTCTCCAGAACCTCCCTGGTTTTTTTGTTGACCCGCTGAGCCAGGGTAAGAGAGCCGCCAGCCACCCAGTCGAGATACATCCTGCGGTCCAGGAGCCGAGGATACCAGGCCTCCTTCCTGAAGTGCCTCAGGGTATGATCCTCGCCCAGGAAATTGCCCCCTGGGCCCACCTTATTAATCACATCCAGAGCCAGGGTCTCCTCATCCACCCGGATGCCTTGTACTATTCTTCTGACCATCCCGATGATCTCATCGGAGAGGACTAAAAGCTCCTGGCTTCCGGTCATGGCGCTCTCCATGAAACCCACATCATGGATCAGGTTGGCTCCCGAGAGGCCAGCCAGGAGCAGGTTAAGGGCCGCTTCCAGGGCTGCCTGCTCATCTAAGAGCCTGGAGTCCGTACACCCTCCGGTGGACCACATAGGCAGCTTCAGATAACGAGCCACCTCAGCCAGGGCGGCTGAGGCCAGAGCCAGCTCCGGGGCCCCGTAGGAAAGAATAGTAGTGGCCATATCCATGATAGAGACTACCCCTCCCATGATGATAGGAGCCCCCGGGCGCACCACCTGGCTCATGACCACCCCACTTAAACACTCGGCCAGGGTATCTACCAACATTCCAGCCATGGTGGCCGGAGCGGTACCGCCGGCTATGGGACAGGGGGTGTAGACGATGGGTATTTTTTTCTCTGCCGCAAAGAGAAGTTTCTCCACTGCATCCTTGCCGTGGCAGAGGGGAGTATTGGGCTCGGCGTAGAAGATCATGAAGGGATTCCTCAGGAACTCTTCCTCACTTCCAGCAATAGCCACACACATCTCATAGATATCCTTCATGCTCTCCACGTAAAAGGCCCAGGCCACAATGGGCTTGATGCTATTGGTCACCATGGCTTCAAACTCATGGAGATCAGCCAGGGCCTGAGGGACATCAGAGATGGAGCCTAAAGACATAACAAAGTCTATGTTGGGAAGAGCGTCACAAAGCCTGGCCGTGTTGCGGGCATCGTTTTTAAGGAATTTACGTCTTTCTTTGGTATAGGGATCCAGGATATTAGGACAGGTGGGGCCAGGACCGTAGTAGACTTTACCGTCTTCCAGCATCATCACCCCCTCGCCCCTCCGGTTGGCAATGCCAATGCGGGAAGGGGCAGTGGCAAGAGCTTGCTGAACCAGAGAGGTGGGGATGCGTACCCGGTTGCCTTCGGTTACATCACATCCGGCCTCCTTAAGAAGCTTTACCGCCCGCTCCTGGTAGATCTTGACCCCGGTTCTTTCCAGAACCTCTAAAGCCCCCAGATAGATTTCCTCGATCTGATCCTCAGAGAGAACCTTAAAGAAAACAGTTTGGTTAACCTGATAGTTTATTCTCATCTTCTACCCCTCGCTTCGTCTAAGACAGTAGAGACCCCTCTCCTTTCCCCCTATCATCAGGGAATTATACCTCTACAATATGTTGCGTTTTAAAAAGAAAGCTGCTTCTCCTCAGCCTAAAGTTAAGGTAGCCCCTGTTGCTTAAGCAGTCAAGATCAAGTACTAACCTATTTTGGCCCTATCTATAGTGCATGATGCACCAAAGCCAGCCTCTGGATGAGGGTTAGCTTCCCCACTGCTTGCCTCTTTGCTACCGCGGTGCTCCACAGTTGTAGATTGTATTTAATCAAATAGACAAGGTTTACGGAGACAGGTAGGGTTAGAACAGGAGAAAGTTGAACAAGTCCCTACCCAGTGAACTTTGACCTGGTAGTCCCCCGAGATAAAACGGAGACAAGGGTGAAACGAATTATTGGCGGCTCACCAGATCATCCATGGAGAGTCAACAAATACTAGAGCACCAAATGTCTGACTTTCAGCCCCAATTGCAGCCTGAACCTGACTTCCTTATGAGGCTGTCTAAAAACTCCAATTTCAAAAACTCATCTCCCACTTCGCCCCTAAAAAGGAGCTAATTTCGCATAAAACTTCCCACATTGACCTCAAAATCAGATCTCATGTAGGAGTAATTCCCCACCTTGGGCAAAATGCCCTTAGTTTTTGGACACCCTCTTATCATTCAGATCTACCCCCAGCAGCTCCTCAATCTTCTTGATCTGGCGAGAAAGGGTGTTTCGATGCACAAACAGCTTCGCGGCTGCCTCCTTTTTGTTCCCATAACTCCCCAGGAAAACTTCCAGAGTGTGGGCTAGAGAAGTCCTGTGGCGAAGGTCGTACTCTACCAGCTTGGCTACTGTCTCTCTGTAATAAGCCTTCACCTCATCCTCAGGTTTCGGAGAGAGAAAGAGCTGGTAAAAAGAAAGGTTTTCATAGAGATGGATCTTCTTTTAGGGAAATATTTTCTTACCTAAAAGGAGAGATTGCTTGGCCTTAGTAAAACTGAGAGTCAAATTCCGGAAACCCTTAGTTACAGGACTTACCCCGATGGAAAGACTAAGACCTTGGTGTTTCTTGCTCACCCGGTTCAGAAGCTCCTCCAGAATCTCCTCATGGAAACTACTGTCCACCGGCTGAAAAACTACTATGAGACTATCGCCGGCTTCAGTCATAAAAGCCCGTACTCCTCGATCAGCAACTACGGCAGCGATCAAGTCTCTGATGTCCCGTCGGATCTTTTGAATGGAGCCTTCGTTAGCCTTCTGATGGCGGATATACTCTTCCAGCCGGTCTATGTCCACCACTGCTACCATACTGGACAGATCTGGATCCAATCCGAGGTAGGCCGCTCGACGGGAGATCATATCCTCTGATTCGATCTGTCCAAAAAAGAGATCGTCTAGAAAATTGCCCTCTACTCTCCGCCGGGCCTCCAAAATAGCTATATTCTTGCTCATTTCCAGAGCTATTATGGTAGCCGCCTGCTCCAGAGTCACAAAATCCTGCTCCTGAAGTTCCCGTTCCACCTCCAGCACAAAAACATAGCCAAGATGCTCTGTCCCGGCCATGACTGGCACCACCACTCGGGACATGGTCTCCAACTCTGTCACCGGACCCAGGCGAGAGGGTTTCTTGTCGGAAGTTAACTGGAGGATCTCCTTTCTTATGGTAGGATGATCCAGAAATCTTTCCGGCTTTCTCTCCCACCAGCCACCGGGTGGGTTCGGGTACGTCACTGACATGGACCCAGCGGACTTTTCAGTCCAGCCCATCCTTACCTGCCAGAAGTTTAGCTGGTTTCATGACCTCGAGAGAAAGAACATCTCTCACGGTGACAGACAACTTACAACCTCTCTGATAAAACTATCTTATGTTCTAAACAGCTGTTCATGAGAAGCGCCTGTGGTAAAAGTGCCCAGGCTCGTCCTGGCCGAGAAACCCACAAGTACCGCTCTTTTGCTAAAATAAACTATAATCGAAAAACAAGTCTTGGTGCAAGGAGACTCGACAAGAGAAACCTGGAGACTCCCGTCTGCTAGCCTGTCCACTCTGTAATTCCTCGGCAATCTTTGCTATGATCATCTACATCGGATGGGACGGATATCTCTAACAAAAGGGAAGAGGAAGGGTCAAAAGAAATGAATCCATATGCCGATGTAGTAGAAGAGACCAAGAGAATCATAGAACAGGCATCCCAGAGAGGTATGACCATCAGGCTCTTAGGAGGGTTAGCGGTTAAGTTTCATTGCCCCAGTGCTGAGCATCGTGCTCTGGAAAGACATTACCCTGACATTGATTTTATGATCACCAGGGTTTACTCCAAGGAAATACCCAAACTGATGGCTTATTTAGGATATGAGCCCAATGAAAAATTCAACATTCTCAACGGGGAGTTTCGTATGCTCTTCTATGATCAAACCAACAACAGACAGATCGATATATTTATGCAAGACTTCCATATGTGCCATACAATTCCCATTAGCAGAAGGTTAAAAGTCGGGGAAATCACTGTCCCCTGGCCGAACTGCTTCTGACCAAACTTCAAATAGTCCAGCTCAACGAGAAAGATCTTTTGGATATCATGGCTCTTCTTCTGGATCATCCCCTGGGAGAAGGAGATGCAGAGACTATCAACTCGAAAGTCATTACTGACCTTACCAGCCAGGCTTGGGGCCTCTACAAGACGGTATGCCTTAGCCTGCAGAAAACCATTGATTTTGTCGACACCCGAGACATGAAGGGAGAAGAAAAGAAGATCATCCGGTCAAGAGCTCAGGAGCTGCAGAGAGCTATTGAACAAGCCCCCAAATCCGTTAAATGGAAACTCCGAGCTGCCATCGGTGAGAAGATCCAATGGTATGACCTGCCGGAAGAGGTGGCCAGAGGTGCCACTTCAACCAACGCCTACCAGGAGATCATAGACGCAGCGGCCAAAGACGGCTACACCCCTCTTCCCTGGGGAAGTATGCCTATCGCCGCCAGTCTGGCCCTGATTCCTATGGTGGTTTTCTTTAATCTGTGGCCTAACTGGGGCACTACCCTTTATGGTGAGGTCCGCGGAGCCAGCGACTACAAGCGAAATGTCTTGGGTATGGGAGGAGCCCTGCTAGTTACCACCATCCTGGCCATCATATTCCTGGCCCTCATTGCCAAGACTATCGGGTGGGAGTTCTACCACGCAGCTAACTTTACCTTCTGGGCCGGGACCTCGCCACTGCCCCTCTTCCCTTATCCAGGGCTGCTGGTAGCTTTCATAACTCAAAATCCGGTCCTGCAGTTATGGATTTTACTCTCCCTCAGCCTCTGGTTCTGGGGCTGGTCAGGGACAGTCTTTCTCTCCTCCTCCCGAGTCATATTCGCGGCTGCCTTCGACCGGGTACTGCCGGAGTGGATGGCCACCGTCTCTGCCCGCTTCAGGACTCCTACCGGTGCCCTGATCGTAATGACCATCCCCTCTATCATAGTCAGCCTGCTCTATTCCTACTACCCTGGATTCATCACCTTAACCTTGGCCTCCGCAGCGGTGATCGCCATCACCTATGTAGGAACTACCGTAGCTGCCATAGTGCTGCCCTATCGAAAGCGAGAGTTGTTTAACGCCTCACCAGTATCTCGCTACACCATAGGAGGAATTCCCGCCATAACCATAAGTGGAGTGATCTTTCTCCTGTTCCTCCTCTACAACATCTATATGTGGTCCGTAGATGCCGTTTACGGGCTGAACAGTCCTTTATCAGCCATATACATGCTTTCTCTGTATATTCTGGCTATAGTCCTTTACTTTGGATTCAAGAGATACAGGAGGAGACAGGGCATCGATATCAATATGGCGTATCAGGAGATTCCGGTGGAGTGAGGTATTCATATAAGAGAGCTCGATTCCGGGAAGATCTAAAAATTCCTGGAGAGGGGTAGAATCAGGAAACAAGAATTAAACATAAACACTAAGGTGCCCGGAGTTTGTCCGGGCACTGTCTTCTAAAATTGAGACCTTCTTTTTGCTGCTACAGGATATTAGATCCTTGTCGAATTGGGTATCCCGGTGTCGGACCTCTCGGATGAGGAGAGGAGCTAGCCTACCTCTCCTGCCTTTTTTAGTCCTTCTAGGACTATCTTTTCACTTATCCTGAAGTTCTTTCTCCTTAATTCTTCAATATACGGTCCCACCTGCTCAATAAGTCCCAGATTCTTGGCTAGAATCAATAAACCCACCAATCCCATCACTTCAAAACTTGCAATTGCGGCAGCCTTCCTGGCCTTTTCCTCATCCAGCAATATCAGATCTGCTTTCATCTCCTTGCCCAGTACCAGTACCTCAGCCTCTCCTTGATCGAGACTCGCCATCAGCAATCTTACTTCGGTCTGTCCTGTCACTGACTTTCTCTCGATCCACTCAGCTTTCTCTATTTCCCAAGAACCAGGTTTCTTGCTCCTCTCTGGGACTAACTCCTTAAACACTTCCTCTGGAATGTATACCTTAGAGAAAATTCCCGGCAGTAAATCTAGTTTGCCTATCTTGGCCAGCCCAATCAGAACCGTGGCGTTACTGACCACAATCACTTCTTCAACCTTTCTGCCACTCTATCTACACTCTCCAGCTCTCTTTTAATTTCATCCTCATTGTAGTCTACTACCGAAACCCCCCCTGCACTGAGATATTCTATAAAATCCCACTTGGATAGACCTGAGAGTTCGGCGGCTTTGCCCAGGGAAAGAATCTTCTCCTTGAAGCACTTGAGGGCTAGCAGCTTGCGTGATTCACTGGCTATCTTCTCCTTAGTTAACCCAAGGGCAGAAAGAGACAGGTACAGTTCCTCAGGTATATCTATTATCGCCTCGACCTTACCCACTAACTCCACCTCCTCCAAATTCATCCTTTTTGTAGTCTACTATTTCCCAATGAGCTATCTGCTCTGAATTTCTATGATGACTCTATAGGAGAATACCACACGTCAGGCAAACAATCGCACCACCCGTCCCTGAGGTGCGACCAGAACTTTAGCCTCAGAACCAATCTTTTGGAAAGCCATGGCCAGGGCTTCTTCTACTGATCGGGCCGGTCTCAGCCCAATCCTGTTTACGAAACTGGCGGAAAGAGATGAGACCAAATATATGTCTACCTTCTTCAACAGGCTGGCGATGGCAGCAGCTTTATGGCCTCCTATCTCAGATCTTCTTCTAGACCTGCAAGTCAATCTCACTAAGAAGTTGGTTAAGAATCTCCACCAGATGGGAAAAGTTGCTCTCTCTCAGTCTGGACAACCGCTCATATTGGCAGGCCTTAAGCAGAATAGCCCTCCCTACTTCTCGATACATCTCCAGATTGCCTTTCCAGACGTCCCTTTTTTCTCCCAAAAAGACTTCTTGAATGCGGGGAGGCGGCTTCATGTTCACCAGGTCAATGTTCATAGCCGCCTCCACCCCGTAATCGGGAAGAAGATCCAGCCCGGCCAGAACCCATCTCCGAAAAGCTCTCTGCCCGGTAAGGGGTTGTCGAGAGATCCTCTCTTCTACCTCCGGGAAAAGAAGTTTGATGAGAGGGCGATAGATAGTCTCGGTAGCTCCCTGAAACCAGGGAGAGATACCCACCCCTAACACCACGTCAGCCCTACCCTGCAGTATGGGCTCTGCTACCATCTCGATCCATCTCGCTTCAAAATTTAATAGATCGGCATCACTGAAGAGAACGACATCTCCCCGGGAGTGGAGAAAGCCCTCCCGCATGGCGTTTCCCTTCCCAGGTGGCACCTCCAGGAAGTGATCCGGGCCAGCTTTAAGAATCTCCTCCCGGGTAGAATCCTCGGAACAGCCATCGGTCACGATGACCTCCACCTCTACATCTTCAGTTTCCTGGAAAGCGCTTCTGGCAATAGCAATATTCCGGGCTACGGTTTTCTCTTCATTGCGGGCAGGGATAATAACAGATACTATCTGCTTTCCATTCGGTCCTGTATCATAAGATCTTCCAAGAAAGACGTCCGCCCACAAGCCAGGTGCTTTTGCCTCCCGCTCCCGGCCCGAGGTCCTGGATTTTCGCCCTCTAGGTGCTTTCGTCTCTTGCTCCAGGCCAACTGTCCTGGATTTTCGTATCTGGAGCCTCATGGCCAGAGGGTCATTGATAGATCGGGAGCATTCTCGGGCCTTCTCATCAAATAGTTGTGGCATTTTGGGCTTACCTCTTTCTGGGACCGGAAAAGAACTACCAAGACTTTAGTATGATCTGCTGATCTAAGTTTCTAAGTTTCGCTCTTGCGCCAAAGGAAGCAACTAAATCAAGATTATATGGCAAAAGGCAGTTTTCAACAATCTCTCGGTAGAAATAGGATTAATGAAAATGAGATGCTTCTGAGGAAAATTGGGGAGAGAACAATCCATTATAGGGAAGTTTGGCCGGCCGATGGGGACGGCTGGATGTTAAGGCATCGAAGGAGTCAGCTACCGCAAGGATCCTGGCTCCCAGAGGTATATTCTCGCCCTCCAGCCCGTCCGGATAGCCCTGGCCATTATATCGCTCGTGATGGTGATGTATGACACGGATAATCTTCTCCAGTAGTTGGGGCAATTCCAGGGAGCGTTTCCTTCTCTGCAGCACGAGATCATGAGATCATGAGATCAGAACCAGAAGAAGCCATCAAGAAGCGGGCGAACGGAATTCTTCCTTGGGCTAAGGACCAGCAATTTCGATCCGGCCTCCCCCTGCCCCCTTGGCCCGGTACATGGCCCGATCCACCATCTCTATCACCGCTTCCGCCGGGTCATCCGGCCCAAACTCAATCAGGCCAATGCTGGTGGTCAGACCATCCAGTTCTATTTTTCCAAAGGAATCGCCCATGCGCCGCGGCGCACCACGTCGCATGAAAATTGGGTTATTTTCAAGGGAGTCTCTGATTCTCTGAGCCACGGTAGTCGCCTGCTGCCGAGTGGTCTCTGGTAAGATGACGGCGAACTCATCTCCCCCATATCTGAATCCCGCATCTACACCGCTGCGGATGGAACCCAAAACTATCTTGCCCACCTCTTCCAGAGCCCGGTCTCCCGCCAAATGCCCGTACATATCATTGTAAGATTTGAAATTATCCAGATCCAGCAATAAAAGAGAGAGCGGATAGCGGCGGCGCCTGGCTCTTTCCATCTCCTGTTTTAGTCTGCTGGAGAAATGCCTCTGATTATACAGCCCGGTCAGCGAGTCGGTAATAACCAATTCTTCCAACACCGCGTGCAATCGCTTGAGTTCCCAATTCTCCTGGACCGACTTTAGCCAGAAATAGACCAGTAAACCACTCAGAACTGGAAAACCCAGATACAAGATCATTTCCGTAAATCGCGGTACATGAGTCATTCCTATTCGGATATTGTCTGGCAGATTCCAAAAAGCAATGGCCCCGGCCGCTACCATGGTTAACACAGCCGCCAGGGCCGGACGTTCTACCACATAGCTCCATCTTCTACGAGTAGTGGAGCTTCCGATCCTCTGCCCTTCAGGTAGAGTTTCGTCACTGCCCCTCTCGTCCATAAGGTACCTCCGAAAAGTTAGTTAAGATAATCAAAAGTTCGCCGGCGCAACAACGTCAAAACAGTATTCTTAGAGTTCACCCAAAAAATCTGGCAAACTCCAAAGTATTTGGAGTTGATAATTCTTGGTAAAAGTGAACCTTTTTGTTATGATACTATCGCCAAACTGCTCTGTCATCACCACTTCACGACCATTGTGTTACCTGGGAAAGGCCTCCGGCCCCCATTGCTATCTCGGCCGATCCTTGGTAGCTTCTTAATTAAGCCCTGGCATATTATGGCCCGTGTCACCCTCCTCCTTCTCCTCCTCCGATGTTTGTTGCATGATTATGCACTATCATCGACAAAAAATATATTTCCCACCTCCTCATTTAACACCTTTGCTATTTTCGACATGGTCCTAAAACTGGGAATGGTGCGACCATGGGCATATCTATTGACACTGGATCTGTCAGTACCGATGGCCCTGGCCAGATCAGACTGGGTAAGACCCTTTTCTTTGAGAATTTCCTTAAGGCGATTGCGAACCCTGGTCACTTTTTCCTCCTCTCATTTACCACCGCAATACTACCTTAACACATGTTGCATGAACATGCAACAGTTTTTGGGATAAATCTTACAAATTTAGCGCAAATGTTGATAGAATAGACAACATGAAAATAGAATATACGGAAAAACCTTTTGCCGAGGCTTTTGCAGACCTCTTTCATAATTCCAAATACCGCAGTCTCAGAGAGTTTGGCCGAAAGAACAGCATAGATCATACCTATCTGAGCCGCCTAAAAAATGGTCAGGCCAAAAATCCTTCCGACGAGGTCATGAAGACCATAGCCAAAGGCTTCGGGATTGATCCCTGGTACTTCAGAGAGTATAGACGAGGAAAGCTGGCCAAAATAATCAGAGAAGGAGGTCTGGACAAACAGGATATCGGCAAGATGTCTCCCCGAGATATCCAGATAGTCCAGGAGCTTCTGGAGTACTACCAGAAACAGAAATAATGTAGTAGGATAGCAGGGTATTGACACTCTCCACGACTAAAATCAGGAGATTCTCAGATGCCTGAGCAACACCAAAATTCATCAGAAACTATAATGAACCAGCACAATTAGTTGACCAACCAGTGACTTAGATATATAATTCGCTAAGAAAACTGAGTTACGATGCGGGAGCTGCTACTTGAGCGGCTGAGAGGGGCGTAAGGCCCGACCGCCTGAACCTGATCTGGGTAATGCCAGCGGAGGGAACAGGCCCGGAAGGGGTCAAGGTTATTTTACCTTGACTTAAGCCGTCTCGGTAGCTGAGGCGGCTGTTTTATTTTGGGGTCTATGAGAGGCAACAAGCGCGCAAGGGCTTATCCCTACAACGTCATTTACCTGAATACCTACAATATGTTGTGGCTCAATTAAAGAAATTGCCCTACATATTGAACCAAGATTCTTAAGTATCGCTATAGGGTTATCACAAGGAGGGCAGACAAGTTGAAAGAGATGTTGGACAGGATGGCAAAAGATCTGGCAAGGATTCGCAAGAACAAGCCTCTTATCCACCACATTACAAACTATGTGGTCATGAATGAGACCGCAAATGCAACACTGTGTATTGGGGCGTTGCCAATAATGGCCCATGCCAAAGAGGAGGTTGAGGAGATGGTTGTGGCCGCTGGAGCCCTGCTCTTAAACCTGGGTACCTTGACTCCCGAGCTGGTTGACTCAATGATTTTAGCGGCCAAAAAGGCCAATGAGCTTGGGATACCTGTTGTCCTCGATCCAGTTGGAGCGGGTGCAACTGCTTTGCGAACAAGTGCAAGCACTCGGCTGTTTGCGGAGACCAAGGTGGACATAGTTAGGGGAAATATAGCTGAAATTTGCGCCTTAATAGGGAGGCGCGCTGAAATAAAGGGAGTAGAGGCACTGTCAGACTTGGAGGGTGCAGAAGAAGTGGCAAAGGAAATGTCCAAGACGAAAGGTTGCACTACTGCAATTACTGGGAAGATAGATATTGTAAGCGACGGCACAAGGATCGCTTTGATTGAGAACGGGCATTCGATGTTAAGGACGGTAAGCGGGACGGGCTGTATGGCGACTACAATAGTTGCCGCCTTTGCTGCCGCGGAAGAAGATCGGTTCCTGGCTGCAACTGGGGGTCTTATTGCCTTTGGCATAGCCGGGGAGAAAGCAGCGCAGATATCCGGCCCACGCCCTGGCACTTTTCATGTCTGCCTGTATGATGCTCTGGCTGAACTAAGCGAGGAGGAGCTTCTTTCTAGAGCGAGGGTGAGGTTCATATGATAAATTTAGATCTTTATTTGATAACAACTGAAGTCCCGCAAATGGGAAGATCTCATATTGACGTTGCGAGGGCTGGCATCGCCGGAGGCGCAAGCGTTATCCAGTTTCGCGAGAAGGGAAAGGATAACCAAACCATCTATGAGATAGCCTGCAAAATTAGGGAATTGACGCGGAAGGCGGGCATACCTTTTATAGTGAATGATCGAGTTGACATCGCGCTGGCTGTCGATGCAGACGGAATTCATGGGGGGCAAAAGGACATGCCTGCAGCGGCAGTGTCCAGCTTGATCGGAAAAGTGAAGATAGTTGGCACTTCAGTTTCAAGCGTTGAGGAAGCCGTTAGGGCCGAAAGGGAGGGAGCTAGCTATTTGGGCGTCGGCCCAATATTTCCTACTCCCAGCAAGAGCGATGCGGGTGAGCCCATAGGGTGTGAAATGCTAGCTCAAATTCGGAAAAGCGTAAGCATCCCACTTGTGGCAATTGGAGGAATTAACCTCAACAACGTGGAGGACGTATTTAAGGCGGGGGCAGATGGCATTGCTGTGATTTCGGCTGTTGCCTGTGCGCCCGATATGGAACAGGCTGTAAAGGAACTTCTAAAGAAATTTAAGGAGCTCAAGTGCCCCAAAAACAGGAAAGAGTAAAGGGTGAGAACGATGAGAATTAAGGCTGAAGCATCTGATAGCTTAATGGAAGAACTGAAATCTGGAGTGATCCCGGAGACAGTGAGAGAGGTTTCAAAGGACGAGCAAGTTAACCTGGATTTGCTTGTCCAAAGGATCCTTTCGGGAAGGGTTGTTATACTGCGAAGCAGAAACCATGTACATGCAAAACCGATTGGCGTTGGAGAGGGTCTGAGGACAAAGGTCAACGCCAACATTGGCACATCCGTAGATTACCAGTCCCTGGATGAGGAACTCGAAAAGCTCAGGGTCGCAATTGAGGCCAGTGCAGATACGGTAATGGATCTGAGCACAGGTGGAGATTTGGACAGGATAAGAAGGGCGATAATTTCCAACTCCCCCATACCTGTTGGTACTGTCCCGATTTATCAGGCTGCCATCGAAGCCAAAGATAAATACGGAAGCCTTGTCGAAATGACTGTTGGTCATATTTTTGAAGTGATAGAAAAACATGCCGCAGATGGGGTTGATTTCATTACGGTTCACTGTGGCGTAACGCGACGGGCTCTCGACGCTTTGATGGAGCAGAAAAGGATTGCTGACATAGTTAGTCGGGGCGGGGCGTTCATGGCCGGTTGGATGTTACACAATAAGGCGGAGAATCCGCTTTATGAGGAATTCGACCGGCTCCTGAAAATAGCCCAGAACTACGAAGTGGCCTTAAGCTTGGGCGACGGGATGCGACCCGGTTGCATTGCCGACGCAAGCGACAGGGCCCAGTTTACCGAGCTTATAACCCTGGGAGAGCTGGTTCGTCGAGCCAGGCAGGCTGGGGTGCAGGCCATGGTGGAAGGGCCGGGCCATCTTCCATTTGACCAGATTAAGGCCAATGTGGAGATGGAAAAGACCATATGCGAAGGTGCTCCGTTCTACGTTTTGGGGCCTGTGGTTATCGACGTTGCGCCGGGCTATGACCACATCACCTCGGCAATTGGCGGTACCATGGCTGCTTTTGCCGGAGCTGATTTCCTGTGCTACGTCACACCACGTGAGCACCTGGGGCTTCCGACGGTTGAGGATGTGAGAGAGGGCGTGATAGTGTGCCGGATTGCTGCTCATGCAGCAGACGTGGCAGGAGGCATACCTGGTGCGCGCGAGTGGGACAGCAGAATGGCTGAGGCGCGAAAGCGGCTTGACTGGAAGAGCCAAATTAGACTTTCTCTTGACCCCAAAAAGACAAGATCAGCCTATGAGGAACGCAGGGCTGGACGGGATGATGCTTGCACCATGTGCGGGAAGTTTTGTGCGATGAAGCTGGTCTCGGAACTTCTTGGCTCCGACAAGTTGGTCAAGTGCCAGACCGGTCTCTGCCTTCAACAAAAAATGGCTAACTAAAAGGAGTCCTTATGTTTGTATGTTTGGCGAGGAGATGCGCTTTGTTTGAGAAACAAGCAAGGAGTGCGATCTCTTGAACTCTGGGTCCAAAGATCCCGTAAGATGCGTGCTGAGCATAGCTGGCTCAGACCCAAGTGGGGGAGCTGGAGTAGAAGCTGACCTCAAAATCTTTTGCCTTCTGGGGGTCTATGGGACATGTGTTATCACTTCCGTAACTGCGCAAAATACTCTGGGCGTTCAGCGCATTTACCATCTTCCGGCGGATCTTGTCGGGGATCAGATTGAATCGGTTGTTTCAGATATTAAGGTCCATGCGCTTAAGACGGGCATGCTGGGGACAATGGACATCCTGGATGTAGTTTGCCACAAGATCCGCAGGCATAACCTTGTCAATCTGGTAGTCGATCCCGTGCTGAAGGCAAAGGATGGCTCAATCCTTCTGGAAGAAGATGCAGTTCAGCTATTGAAGTCAGAGCTGTTGCCTCTCGCAAGCGTGGTGACGCCAAATCTTCAGGAAGCAGAAGCCCTGTCGGGCCTAAAAATACATGACGTAGAGGATATGAAAAAGGCCGCACGGCTGATATATGAACTTGGCTGCAAGTGGGTACTTCTTAAAGGCGGTCATCTCAAGAAGGATGCTGTCGATGTCCTTTTTGATGGCGCGCAGTTCTATGAATACAGAGCCCAAAGGAGAAATGGTCTTAGTGTTCATGGAACGGGCTGCATTCTTTCGGCTGCTATTGCGGCTGAGATGGCCAAAGGAACTGACATTCCAGAGGGAGTAGCAAAAGCAAAGGATTTCGTTTCAAGCACGATAGCTCATGCGGTTAAGTTGGGCAGAGGGCTTGCCCTGGCCAGACTCTTTGTGCCATTTCCAGCTGACAAATCTTCAAGAAAGGACGTAGATTAAAGATGAGCTCAACCATACCTATTATAACCTTTATCAGTGATTTCGGCTACCAGGACGAGTGGGCGGCCATCTGTAAAGGAGTTATCTACCGCATCAGCCCTACGGCGAACATCGTGGACATATGTCACAACATCCCCAACTTTGATATCTGGAAGGCCTCTTTTGTCCTCTCCTCTGCTCTGCCCAGCTTTCCCGTGGGTGTCCATCTGGCAGTGGTAGATCCGGGAGTAGGAACACAAAGAAGAGGTATAGTAATCAAGGCCGACAGAGGCGATCTCCTGGTGGGACCGGATAACGGCCTCCTCATTGCTGCGGCAGAAAGACTGGGTGGGATTAGAGAAGTTACCCTGATCACCAATGATAGATTCTGGCTCAAGCCGGTATGTCCCACCTTCCACGCCCGTGACATCTTCGCTCCAGTAACAGCCTACCTGGCCAACGGAATCTCTCCCGCCGAGATCGGCCAGACTATAGCAGAGGAAAGCCTGGCCAAGTCCTTTTGGGAAAAACCCCGAATTAGTGGAAGGACGTTGGAGTGTCAGGTTATCGATGCGGATAAGTTCGGCACTCTGAGATTCAATGTAGAGTCTTCTTTTCTGGAAACACAGGATCTCAGTTTGGGAGAGACTATCCTGATGAAAGTGGAGTTCCCCTCTGACCTCCAACGGCCCCATATTCTGGCAGAGGTACCCTTTGGAAGAACCTTCGGAGATGTGAGGGTCGGAAGTCCCATCATGCTGGTGGATTCTTCGGGCTATCTATGTCTGGCCCTCAACCAGGGTAGCGCCGCCCAGCACTTTAATCTAAAGAGGGGAGATAGATTGTCTCTCAGGCTTTAAGCGACAGGAAAAGCTCCGTCGGTCAAAATTAAGCTAGAGGCCCAATAACATGCAAAGCACTTCTCTTAAGGGAGACCGTAACTCTTTTGCCTACACGCAGATCCAGCTTACGATAAACGTGTCTGGGTAATGCCATTTCCAGGTCGTAATCTCTGGCCAGTTTGGCCTCCCCTGAGGTACCGTCACTCTCCTCTATTTTCAGGAACAGGGAAATGCTCGGCCCCTTGGCAATCTGTCGAACAATCTTTCCCGAAAGCAAGTTTTGGGCCAGTTCCTCTTTAGGGGGCCGGTCGTCCCGCATAATCATTATCTCCTCTGGCCTGATGCAGAATTCCACCTTTGACCCTGTTCCCGCTGCCGCACAAGAACTCCACAGTTTGAAACCCCGCCAGAGAATAACCACGCCGTTCTCATCCCGGCCCATCACTTCTCCCCGAAAGATATTTCTGGTCCCGGTAAATCTGGCCGCGGCTATGGAGGTGGGGTGATCAAAGACATCCTCCTTACTACCAATCTGTTCAATTTTCCCTTTATTGATAATGGCTAAACGGTCCCCGAGAGTAAAGGCGTCCTTCACATCATGAGTAACGTACAGAGTACTGAGACCAAGTTGTCCCTGCATATGGAGTAGATCCTGTTGCAGTTTTTCTCGCACCATGGTATCCAAAGCAGAAAAGGGCTCATCCAGAAGAAGTACCCGGGGCTGGATCACCAGAGCCCGGGCCAGAGCCACTCTCTGCTGTTGTCCTCCGGAAAGCTGGTGGGAATAGCGTTTCTCCAGCCCCCCAAGGCGCATTCTGATGATCATATCTTCCACCATCTCTCGCCTCTGAGGATGTCGCCTTACTCCGTAGACAATATTTTGCCAGACGGTCAGGTGAGGGAAAAGGGCGTAATTCTGAAAAACGTAGCCAATGCGGCGGCGATGCACCGGCACATTCCTCTCCATACGCCCTGCAGTAGCGGCAAAAACCTTTTCTCCATCAATGGCTATCAGACCCTCATCAGGGGTGAGCAACCCGGCTACACATTGCAAAATAGTACTTTTACCTGCCCCTGAGGGACCAAAGAGAACTAAAATCTCGTTTTCTACCTGGAGATCTACATCCAGGCAAAAGTCACCCACCTTCTTTTTGATAGTAAGATCGATCATCCTCTCCCCTAAAGCTTGCCAGAAACTTTCGATTTATGAAAACACACCATATTTTCGTCTTCTGGGGGTGAAGGACACATAGTAATAATCAGATTGCTTTTCGGAACCACCACTCACGCTGCCAGCGATTGACCATCCAGAGCACTATAAAGGAGACCACGGTCATTATCAAAACCAGGAGGTTAGCCTCCCCCATCTTGTTAGTCTGTACCGCAGAATAAATGGCCAGAGGCATGGTTTGGGTTCGGCCTGGAATATTGCCGGCCACCATAAGGGTAGCGCCGAACTCGCCCAACCCTCGGGCAAAAGCCAGGACAACCCCAGCCAAAATGCCCCTCCTGGACAGGGGCAGAGTTACATCCAAGAGCACCCTCCATTCCGGCGAACCAAGGGTGCGGGCAGCCTTCTCCAGGCTGGGATCCACGCTTTCAATAGCTACTTTGCTGGTCCTCACCATGAGAGGCAAGGACACCACAGCGGAAGCGATGGCCGCTGCTACCCAGGTAAAAATAATCTGTATCTGTGTGGCGGCAAGAAGTGGGCCCAAAAGGCCGTGCCCGCCTACCACAAAAAGGAGATAGTAGCCTACCACGGTAGGTGGAAGTACCAAAGGCAAGGTCACCAGAGTCTCCACCACGTTCTTGCCCGGAAAATGTTTTTTAGCCAACACTATGGCCAGAATCAGCCCCACTACAAAAACCGCAAGGGTGGATGCAGTGGCTACTTTCAGAGATAGATAGAGAGGCTGAAGAATCATATCTGGTCCCCTTTCAAGTTTTGGCTTCGCAAAATATCTAGAAAACAGTTAGCATTTTCATGGTTCGTGGGTGATGTCCCATCATGACGAACCAGGCAGAAATCCATATTTTTGGAGAATCCCCTGGCCTTTCTGGCTCAAAATGAAGGAAATAAACCTCCTGGCCAGCTCCTCCTCTTTGCTTCCCCTGATAACAGCGATGGGATAGACAATGGGCCTATGGGAGCCAGGGGGTGCTGAAGCAGCTATGACTACGGACCTGGAGATGAGGGCATCCGTGTAATAGACGATCCCGCTATCCACCTCAGCCTTCTCTACATAGGCCAGGGCCTGGCGGACATTCTCAGCCATGACCAATTTTTCCTGCACTTTGTCCCAGAGACCCAGGTTGGTCAGAACCTCCCGGGCGTATTGTCCGGCAGGCACTATCTCCGGATTGCCTACAGCAATCCTGATAACTTCTGGTTTCACTAGCTCTTGAAAGTTGGCTGGTGATCGGACAGAATTTCCCGGAACAATGAGCACTACCTCATTTTGGGCAAAATCAGCCCTGCTACCAGCTACCAGAAGCCCTCTCTCCTCCAAGACATCCATCTGTTTCTCTGATGCCGAAGCGAAAACATCCACAGGTGCCCCCTGCTCAATCTGAGCCTGGAGAACCCCTGAGGCTGCAAAATTATATATGATATTGGAGTCGGGATTGTTTTTTTCAAACTCGGCCTTGATTTCTTCGAAAGCATTGCTCAAACTGATGGCGGCAGAAACGACAAGCTGCTGCTCCCCCGAAGACCCACATCCAGAAGCCGAGGCCATAGTTACTACCATTAAGAAGAAAAGGATAGGTAACGCAGACTTTCTTAAGTTGTCTCTTCTGATCAAAATCGGCGGAGCTGCAAAAACCAGATTTTTCATCAATTTGCCGCCTAAAATAGAACTTGAATTTGACCTGCCTCCGGATATCAGCGTGCAGAAGCTTCCCTCAGAGATGATGCCGGAAACTGAGGAATCTGAGCAGGAGTAGGTTCTTCTAATATTGGATCTTATCCAAAGCCCGCTGATAGACAGAATTACCAGGCTTCATGGCCAGAGCCATCTTAATATGTCCCGCGGCTTTGGCAATATCTCCCTGTTTGGCCAGGCAGAGTCCCAGTCCAAAGTAAGCATAATCATTGGTCGGATCTATCTCTATGGCTTTCTCAAAGTGCTCCCGGGCCAGATCAAAACGCCTACAGTTATAATAGGATCTGGCTAAGGCCTCCCGTATGGAGCCCTTGCCTGGTTCAAGGTTTTTAGCCTCCTCCAGGAAGAGGATGGCCTGCCCGGGTCTATTGAGTTTAAGAAGCTTCAGGCCCTTCTGATAGAGAGAATAGGCTAACTCTGACATAAGGTGATAAGGACTTTTGCATTTTTATGGACATATAATCCAACCTCTAGTACTCGATAGCCGCTTTTCGCAATTATCGAGGGCTCCGTTGGTCGGCCCTATACTTAATCTTAGCATAGTAGAAGCGCTAGAGGGACATGCCAGTCTGACAATAGCATCTAAATCTCCTCCGGGACCGTCAGGAAGAGATGCACTTACGAAGGGATTACCTTTTTCCTGGCCAGGCTAATAAATGCAGTGTGGGCGACCATCCGGTGTGCCGGACGAACGCTGGGCCCCTCTATATTCCAGGGTCGAAGGAGCGTCTCCAATACTTCGATCAGGACAAAGCTTCCCTGGGCTCGCAGAGCCTCGACCACTCTCTGGCTCTGAATAATGGTGGGAGTATAGGCCACAAAGATGCCCCCGGGACGGAGGGTTTGGGCGGCAGATTCCACCACTTGCCAGGGCTCGGGAAGATCGAGGATCATGCGATCAAGAGGTTCCTCATCAATTCCCTCATAGACGTCCTTTGACCTCACTATCAAGTTATCTATGGCTCCCACATAATCACGGATGTTGGTCAGAGCTCGCTGGGCAAAATCCGGACGCAGTTCATAAGAGATGACCTTGCCCTTATCCCCTACGGCTCTGAGGAGAGCCATGGTCAGAGCCCCAGAGCCCATACCCGCTTCCAGCACTGTAGCTCCAGGATAGATATCCGCCCAGAGAAGAATTATGCCAATGTCTTTGGGATAGACAACCTGAGCCCCTCGAGGCATCTTGAGGATATAATCAGCCAGAGTGGGTCTCACGGCCAGAAAAGGAATCCCCAGAGAGGATTTTAGAATAATTCCTTCCTCCTGGCTGATGATCTGGTTGTGAGAAATAAACCCACTTGTGCTGTGAAAACGTCCATCCTTTTTCAGGGTTACCAGGTAGCATCTGTTTCGGGGATCTACCAGTAGAACCTTTTCCTTTTCTTCTAATACCTTCCTCATATAGCACACCAGCTGGCAAGGCAATCCCTTAACCCCTAATATTAGTGGTAACAGTTCGTCACATCATCTTTCCGGAGAAGCCCGTCGCTCCTGGTGAACCGGCCATGGCGAATCATCGGCACCGCTCCGGTGTTGAAACCTAACTCCTGTAAGAGATCGCGGGCGCACTTGGGGCCCGCGATCTCTACTTCAGTTCCAGGTTGTCGAAAAATGACTTCTAGCAATTCCACCACAAGTCGCCGAAGACTGTGGGGGCGGCTAAGCCGAGTAATCCATCATCATTTCCTTAATCCGTGCCGTTATCTGGAGGGCGTCATCATGCTTGCGCTGCCACATGTTGCGCCCGAAGATAAGGCCGGCGACTCCTGCCTCCATGCAGATTCGGGCTTTTTCTATAAGATCTTCATCACTTATCTTGCTGCCCCCAGATATAAGGACCATGGTCTTTCCGGCCGACTCCACCACCTTCCTCACCGCTTCCTCAGGACTGAGCTTCAGGGTATTGTAGGGCTTGGGACACTGTTCCATCTTCTTTTCATCAAACTCGGGCATATTGAGTTTTACCAAATCGGCACCCAGCTCATTGGCTACTCTGGCTGCATAATCCACAGCGTAGAGGCTATCCCGACCACCTTTGGCTTCTATAGCCTCACCTCGGGGATAAGACCACACTATGACCGGCATGCCGTACCTCTCTGCTTCTTCCCGAACCTGCATGAATTGGATAAAGTCCTCACCCTGAGCTGGAGATCCCACATATAGGGTATAGCCCACTGCATCAGCACCTAACCTGACCGCATCTTCTACTGAAGCCGTTTGAGGAGAAAAGGCATACTTGTCTGAAGGTATAGCGGTCTTGCCATTCAGCTTCAGAATGAGAGGCACCTTCCCCGCATATTTCTTCATATACTTTTGGGCCAACCCGATATGAAATACTATGCCAGAATAGCCCCCTTCCACAGCCAGCCTCAACTGATAATCTGGATCAATGCTGTCCGGATTGGCGAAGAAGTCTACCGGACCATGCTCTAGCCCCTGGTCAATCGGTAGGAGTAGGGCTGTTCCGTTCTTGTTGCCATACTCGTAGAGGATCCGATGTAATCTGGTCCTCTTCCCTAAACTAAGATCCAGATCATCCAGGGTGGGTCTCTTCTTGCTTGCACTCATTTCTCAGCTCCTCCTTTGTTAAGATTTTCCCAAAAGAGCCTCTTTCCCCCCACCGAGAAAGAGGCCTATTCACAATAGTTGTTTTCTATATTTTTTAGTATAGCAGTATATTGGGTCTGAACCAAGAGGATAGAGTTGTGTGACTGTCCCAACATCGGTGGGAATTTTTGACCATCTACGGTAAGCAAGACAAAAGTCCTGGTCAATGGACATAAATGAGTACTTCAATGGTTATTGAAACCGGTGCCCACCGATTATGGGACGATTACCATTCGCAGGATGGGGCTAAATACTGAAATTTAGCCCTGTTTGCAGGAACGCCATACATTGCAAAATGGAACACCTGTGGAGAGAGTGCGTTTACGATGTATTATTTACAAGACGCAGCACTAGCGCAAAGGTTTACAACCTGACTTCCTCTCCGAGAGAGCTTTAGCCAAATTTTCTAGACTAACTTGCACTATGGAGTTGGCACAGTAAAAAATATCCCGTACATTAAGGCCTCATCACATTGCCAACTTGTGGACGCCAGATAGTCTACAGGCCTGCGCTAAACTCCCCTACCGTCAACTGGCGCTCTTCATTAGCAGAAGTTTCTTCCTTTGGCTGGGGATCGTTCCGCCCCATACTCCAAAATCGATCTTATACTGAAGGGCAAACTCCAGGCACTCCGTTCTTACCTCGCAGTCCTCACATATCTCCAGAGCGGGAGAGGGATCCTCGTTAAAAAAAGTATTGGGGTCAGTACCTATGCATCTGGCTCTTTTCCGCCAGTGAATTGTTGATCCTGTCATTAAAGCCACTTTCCCTTTCTCCATTACCATCACAATCCGAGACTCATTTGTAAATTTGTACTATTAATACAATTCAAATAATAGTATATTCCTGGTCCTGGCTGTTGTCAATACTTTTACATCTGTAGAATAAGCTACCGATGTTTTAGATAAAAGTCGGACAAAAATATCTGGTCTGCTGAAATGTTCAAATTATGCGAAGATTTTATTATAAATGTAGGTTTCGTCTTCAGAGCTCATTTTCTACGCGGTAGCTGCTGGAGACATTAACTCTTTCCTCCAAAGTGGCCTTAACCGAACAATATTTGGCTTCCGAAAGCTCTATGGCCCTTTTGACCGCTGCCTCATCTATGTTTTTCCCCTTGATGATATACTCCACAGAGATGTTTTGATAGGCCCAGGGGGGTTCAACTGCCTGCTCCCCGGAAACTACTAACTCTAAAGAAGTTACCTGCTGCCTCTTCTTACGCAAAATAGATATGACATCCATCCCAGTGCATCCAGCCAGACCTACCAGGAGCAACTGGGCGGGGCGAAAACCAGTTCCTTGACCTCCTGCCTCAAGTGATCCATCCATGACCAGGGAATGATTCTCGGCATCGATGGCAATGAACTGTAGGTTATCGACCCATTTGGTTCTGATTTCGGCCATATCAAAAACCTCCTTGGCGGCGCGAAAACTATCTCTCCATAGTATCAAAGGTATCTCGTATCAGAGGTATTCCAGAGGAGCTCTGGGCACACCGTTTATTCTCACCTCAAAATGCAGATGGACACCAGTGCTATTGCCCGTAGAACCCATGTAAGCAATAACCTGGCCTCGCTTCACCTTCTCCCCCACAGATACAGCATTGCCGGAATTGTGGGCATAGAGGGTGGAAAGTCCTCCTCCGTGATAGATAACCACATATTTCCCGTAGCCTCCGCCATATCCTTCATTAACCTGCACTACCTCTCCATCCTCTGCCGCTATTATAGGAGCACCGTGGGACCCGGCAATATCGATTCCCTCATGCATCCTTCCCCATCTAGGTCCGAATCCTGAAGTCAAGGTTCCCTGAGCTGGCCAGGCCAGACGACCAGCGGGCCTTTCTCCCTCAGTACGCTCGGACAACCGGGCCCTGATGGCTTCTGATTCTTTCTTTAGCTCCTCCTCTAAAGCTTCCAGGGCTTCTTCATCCTGTCTGGCCTGGGCCAGAAGATTGGCTTTCTCGTCGTATCTAGCTAATACGACGTTTTTAAGATTCTTCTTCTGGTTGTACTGGCTCTTGATCTGATTTTGCAGAGCCACCTTCTGCTCGTACCTGACCTTGATTTCATCGCGTTTAGATTGAGCCGCAGCCGCTACTTCCTCAATCTGCCTCTGTTCCTCCAAAAGAAGCCTCTTCTTACCTTCAATGAGTTCCTTTTGGAGAGAGACTTTCTGCCTCAGCTCTTTCACCTCTTTGACTATAGTGGCGTCCCTTTCGACCAGCCGGGACAGAAGCAGCCATCTGGTCGCCAAATCTCTAAGGTCTGTGGAGCCTACCAGGATGTTGAGATAGGTAATCTCTCCGTTTTTGTATATCGCTACTGCTCTTTCATTAAGAATATTGACCTTGTGGGCCAGCTCTATCCCCAGTTCGGTCAACTCCCTTCTTTTCTCCTCCAATTGCTGCTCGGTCTTCTCCACATGGCCCCGAAGCCTGCTCAACTGCGTTCGCAGAGATTCCAACTCTTTCTGGACTATCTGAAGTTGCTCTTCTATTTCCTGGAGAGAGTTTCTGGTGACATCTAGCTCTGTCTCCAGAGTATTGAGAGAGTTCTGAGTGGCATCTAGTTCAGCTTCTAAATTCTTAATCTCAGTGAGATACTGATTTTCTTTTTCCCTGGTGCTCTGTAACTGCTGCTGAGTTTCCTGGAGACGCTTCTCGATCTCTTCGAGCCTGCTCTCAGGGTTGTCTTCGGGGCTGAGAGCATAACCAGGGGAGGCCGAAAACAATACCGAGATAGCAATTAGTATTATAGTAACGATCTTACTCACTTTCATGGGAACCCTGCCCGATATGTTAAATGGCCCAATGAAGTCTTGAGCAGATTAAGTGGCTTCCACAGAAACCTTGCCCAACACTCATTTGCTTTTGCTCTTTTATTCGACCTAAAATGTAAAAATCCTACTTAGACCAATCATAAATTTGCTTAAATTCCTATTTATACGAGACAATGGCAGTCTTGGGGCAACCAGGAGTTAGAGAATAGGAAGAGCTCCGGCTTCATCGATGAGTTGAACTGGACCCAAACTTCTGTATATAATCAGGAAATCATGAAAGCTGCAGTTCTTCAGAACCTGGGGAACATGGAGTTCACCGAGGTAGAGGACCCCAAGTGTGAGGCGGAAGGCCTGGTGGTCAAGGTGATGGCCAGCGCCATTTGCGGTACTGACCTTAAAATCTATCGCCACGGCCATGCCTGGATCACTCTTCCCTGGATTCTGGGACACGAAAACGCCGGGGTGGTGGCCGAGATAGGATCCGGGGTGACTGGATGGAAGATAGGAGATAGAGTGGCCGTTGGATGCATCATGCCCTGCAATGATTGCTATTTTTGTAACCAGGGCTGGCACACCTCCTGCCAGAATCCCAGAGGCATATCATACCACTACCCTGGCGGCTTTGCTGAATATATGGCCATCCCACCAGAGGCTCTTAAATGTGGCCTGGTTCAAAGGATCCCTGACAATCTCTCCTTCGCCGAAGCCGCGGTAGCCGAACCTCTCTCCTGTGTCATAAACGGACAGGAGATAATCGATATGCATCTGGGCGATCAGGTGGTGATCATAGGAATGGGCACTATAGGGTGCTTGCACGCTCTCCTGGCCAAAAGTAGAGGGGCGGTGAAGGTAATAGGGGCCGACGTGTTGGAATCCAAAAGAGATCTGGTCGGTATCTTCGGTGTGGATGTGTACATCAATTCTTCTCAAGAAGACCTGGTAAAGAGAGTAATGGAAGAGACCGATGGCCTGGGAGCGACTACGGTCATCGTGGCCTGCTCAGTGGGAAAAGCTCAGGAACAGGCCTTATCGTTGGTACGCAGTAGAGGGAGAATCTGCTTCTTTGGGGGCCTGCCCAAGGACAGACCCTTTGTTAACATCAATAGTAACATCATTCACTACAAGGAAGTCAGCGCCCATGGTGCCTTTTCCTCCAGCCCCCGGCAATATCAGCTTGCCCTTGATCTGATAATTTCGGGCAAGATAAAAGTGAAGGAGTTTATCACCCACACTTTCCCACTTCAAGATATATCTGAGGCTCTGAAGATGGCAGAGAAAGAGGAAAGTCTTAAAGTAGTGCTGGAGCCCTGGCCGGCATTGTAATACTCCAGGGGGTCGCCGATTCCTATCGCCTTGAAGGAGTTCTGGAACTGATAGATAGACTGGGGCAACTTATAGCCGTCCTTAAGCCGCTGATTCCCATCATCTTAAAGTAGTTCTTGAACCTTAGCCAGTATACCACTGATGAGTTTGATAAAGACGGGCATCACCCGGCTAGAGGTCTCCAACACCTCTTCGTGACTCAGGGGCTGGGGTAGAATTCCGGCAGCCATATTGGTGATGCAGGAAAGGCCTAAAACTCTCATGCCCAAATAGTTGGCCACAATAACTTCTGGCACGGTAGACATTCCCACTGCATCCGCACCCATGGCTCGAAGCATCCTTATCTCAGCCGGAGTTTCAAAAGTGGGTCCCTGGACTCCTGCATAAATTCCTTGCCGGAGATCTAGGCCTTGCTGCGAGGCTACCTCCTGGGCCAGGGAACGCAACCAGGGATCGTAAGCCTGAGACATATCCGGAAAGCGAAGGCCAAGACTCTCATCATTGGGCCCCTGAAGAGGATTATCGCCCATGAGATTGATGTGATCGGTGATGAGCATAAGATCCCCTGCCGAAAAAGACCTGTTAATACCGCCTGCGGCATTGGTTACTATCAGAATCTGGGCTTCCAATTTGTGCATCACCAGTACAGGAAACGTAACCTGCTTTAAGGAATATCCTTCATAGCGGTGGAACCTTCCCTGCATGGCCACTACCGGACATCCCTTCCAGGTACCCAGAACCAGATTGCCCTCGTGGCCTACAATGGTGGAGGTGGGAAAACCAGGTATCTGCTTATAAGGTATAGCGGTAGCCTCTACTATCTCTTCCCCCATAACTCCCAGACCAGAGCCCAGGATAAGAGCAACCCTGGGCTTAAGGTTTGTATGAGAACGAATGAACTCTACGGCTGCAGGATATTGGGACCATACCTCTTCCAAGCTATACCTCCCTGGATCGACCATTATGACCTATCAGGCGAAACCTCTCTCAGGGTACATCTTAAACTATCACCCACAGGTAAGAGTTGTCAAAATCCTGTATTGTTCAGCTCCTGTATCCCTGTGACTGCCCAAAAAGGATTTGCCCCCCTTGACAGCCCTGGCTTAATATACTAAAATCCGTATAATGCGGAGGCCGACAGAATGGACGAATGAGTTCTATCTGGAGGATGACGGCACCAGTCCAGTTGAGGAGTTTCTGGGCAGCCTGGACCTTAAAACCCGTGCCCGCTTTTGCTGGTCAATGGAACAGTTGCGGCTACGCAATGTCCAGGCCCAAGAGCCGCTGGTGCGCCACTTAGAAGGCGAGCTCTGGGAACTGCGAGAAGAAAGCAGAACAAACATTTATCGGATCATCTATTTCTTCTTCACTGGACGCCGGATCGTCTTTCTGCATGGCTTTCAAAAAAAACCCAAAAGACGCCGCGCCAGGAGTTTGAAGTTGCCAGACGACGGTATCTAGCGTTCTTAGCACGAGAAAGAAGGAGGCGATAAACACAATGAACACACCGCCAAAAAAGACAAAGAATGAAGGACAAAGGCGTTACGAAGAGTACTGGGCCAGGCAAATGGCTGACTCTGAGTTTCGCAGGGTTTATGAGGAGGAAGCCAAAAAGAAAGAGCTCTGGCTTCAGCTTGTTGAGGCTCGCCAGGCTGCTGGCCTGACTCAAGTGGAAGTAGCCAAGCGTCTCGGCGTCTCACAGGCTCAAGTCGCTCGCATTGAGAAGCGTGGCTACGATGCCTACACTCTCAATACCTTGCGCCGCTATGTTCAGTCGTTGGGTGGGGGGTTTGAGCTTGAGGTCATCGTTCGCCAGACCAGACCCCAGGAGCATAACTGGGCTATGCCCCGGTGACAGCCAATGAATAAGCTAAACAAATATGGCAATCATTGCCAGCCGGCTCCAGGATCGGGTCTACCCGCCTTCTGCACATGATGCATGATGAAATCCAAATAGATACCCACGCCTTGACAGGCGTGGTACTTGTTACAATTCAAGCTCCGCTTGTCCTGTGTCTTCCTTACCTTGCACTACCCTAGATCGTCACTGTCAGACCAATGTGCCCGGAATATTTGCTGCTGGAGATGTGACCTCCGTTCCAGAGAAACAAATTATCGTAGCTGCGGGAGAGGGAGCCAAGGCCGCCCTGGGCGCTTATGGTTATTTGCTAGAACAGAGGGGATGAAAAGGGGAGCGGGCCCATTAATCATGGCTTTAGCACACAGATAGCCAAATTGACTGGCGAAATCACGGCATGTATGATAAATTTCCCGAAGCAAAACCGACTTTGAATGTCCGAGTGGCGGAACTGGTAGACGCGCAAGGTTGAGGGCCTTGTGGGCGCATAGCCTGTAGGGGTTCAAGTCCCCTCTCGGAC
>NZ_BLRZ01000005.1 GCF_013281975.1 Candidatus Hakubella thermalkaliphila
TAAGCTGATAGGCCAATATGTGGTGGATGGAAACATCCTCAAGATGCTGCAGGCCTGGCTTAAAGCGAAGGTAGTAGACCGGGGAGAGGTGCTCAATCCAGAGGAGGGATCGCCCCAAGGTGGGGTCATCTCCCCGCTCCTGGCAAATCTATATCTCCATCAGTTTGATGAGGAGTGGCACAAAAGACACAATCATAGACGGTGGAGGTATGATGCAGTGCTAACCAGATATGCGGATGATCTGATCCTACTTGCCCCGAGTGAAGATGAAGGGATATGGCGCGAAGTGGTAAACATTCTGGAAGGGTTGGGTCTCGTTGTTAATCAGCAGAAGACAGGCTTTTACCATGCCAGAGAGGGATTTGACTATCTTGGATATCACTTTGTGAGAAGCTATTCCAGGAGGCATCAAAAGGATGTCACCTATGTGATTCCCACAAAGAAGTCCAGGAAACGGGTCTGGGACAAGATACGCTGGTACACAGATAAAAGGAGGTATCAAAACCTTCCCGTAGAGTGGATTGTGGAAAAGCTCAATCCCATCCTGTTGGGATGGACCAACTACTATGCCCATACCAACAGCCATCGCATCTTCAGGAAGCTACAGGCCTATACCAATAGTCGTCTTCGGAAAGCACTACGCTACAGGCGCAAGAAAGAAGGGGTTGGCAGGTATCGGGATCTGCCGAATCACATTCTTTACAAGCGTTATGAGCTGGCTTGCATAGGAATGGGCCGAATTGAGTATTGCCGGTCATAATGCTGCCGGAAGAAGGCAAGAGGAAAGCGGTATGCTCGAAAAGGGCACGTACCGTTTGATGAGGCAGGGGATGGAGACCAGGATATGGTAGAGCTAGTAAGGCACTCTCAGAGGAAACGGAGAGAAACAGATAAGCACTACCTAAGTCTATGGCGCCATTCCTTGACCCTACTCTGCAAGTCCGGTTCTGTGAGGGGATTTATTAACAATGAAACTATTTCGAAAGGAGTAAGAGTTATGAGTTCTACTCGACAGATCATAATAGTAGGTCCTCCTGGTTCAGGCAAGGGGACTCAAGCAGATCTTATCAGCCGGGAGCTGGGAATACCCCATATCTCTACCGGAAATATTTTCCGAGAGGCTATCCACAAGGATTCCGAGCTGGGTGCAACTGCCAGAAGCTTTGTGGAAAAGGGCGAGTTGGTTCCGGACCATATTGTTACTGCTCTGGTACTGGAAAGGATCAAAGAGGATGATTGCCGAAAAGGCTTCATCCTGGATGGCTATCCGAGAAACCTGGATCAGGCTCTCGATTTGGACAGGAATCTTGAAATCAGCGATGGGCCTCTGGATCTGGTTCTTAATATGGTAGTGGAGCGGGGGGAGCTCGTCAGAAGGCTGACCGGAAGAAGGGTCTGCCGGAAGTGCGGAGCTGTTTACCATATTGTTTTCAAACCTGCCCTGGTTGCTGGACGCTGTGACCTCTGTGGAGGAGAACTTTATCAGAGAAGCGATGACCAATCGGAAACGGTAAACAAGCGTTTGGACGTTTTTGAAAAACAGACCGGGCCAGTCATAGGGCACTACCGACGAAGGGGTCTGGTACGAGACATAGATGGTTCCTGTTCCAGAGATGAGGTCTTCCAGGCGATCAGAAAGGTGTTAAACAATCTAAAATGATTATTTGTAAGTCTAGGGACGAAATAAGGAAGATAGGAGAGGCTGGCCAGTTGGTAGCACAAGTTCTCTCCAAGATGAAAGACCTTATTAAGCCTGGTGTCACCACCGAGGAATTGGACCAATTTGCCGAGGAGCTGATTCTAAAGAGCGGGGCCACTCCAGCCTTTAAAGGATATAGAGGGTATCCCAAAAGTGTTTGCGTGGAGATCAATGAGTGTGTGGTCCATGGCATACCAGATAGCCGGAGGCTCAAGGAGGGGGACATTATAGGAATAGACGTGGGAGTCCAACTGGATGGGTATTATGGCGATGCGGCTGTGACCTATCCTGTGGGAAGAGTATCGGCAGAAGCAACAAAGTTGATAGAGGTTACCCAACAGGCTCTTTTCCAGGGGATTGAGTATTGTCGGGTTGGGAATAGACTCTCTGATATCTCTCACGCTATTCAGAGCGTGGCCGAAAGAAACGGATTTTCCGTAGTAAGAAACTACGTGGGTCATGGAATAGGTCGGGAGATGCATGAGGATCCCCAGATTCTTAACTACGGACCACCCCACCAGGGCCCCTTATTAAAAGAGGGAATGGTCTTTGCCATAGAGCCCATGTTGAACTGTGGTACCTATGAGGTGGAAGTGCTGCCGGACAATTGGACCGTAGTGACCCGGAACAGGAGACTTTCGGCTCACTTCGAGCACACCGTGGCTATCACGGATCAGGGGCCCCTGATTCTGACCGAACTGTTCTAAGTCTTGGATGGGGAAGTGGATCTAAAAAGGGCAACTGGACACAGAATCGGGCCGTTGTTATAATCCTATTCTGCCAAAATTTAGAGAAGGGGTGTAAGTATTCCTAAGAAAGAGGACGCTATAGAGGTAGAGGGCACTGTCCTGGTGCCTTTGCCCAATGCCATGTTCAAAGTAGAACTGGATACCGGACATAAGGTGTTGGCTCATATTTCTGGGAAGATGCGCATGCACTACATTCGGATTCTGCCAGGAGATAGAGTGGTGGTGGAGCTTTCACCCTATGATCTGAGCAGGGGCAGAATTGTTTACCGATTCAAGTAGAGACATGGCCAAAGAACCCATATCCGGGAGTAAGAATGAAGGTTAGACCATCGGTGAAGAAAATGTGTGAAAAATGCAAGATTATAAAGCGCAAAGGGAAAATTCTGGTGATCTGTTCTAACCCTCGTCACAAACAGAGACAGGGATAGGGTCAAAGAGGAGGGTATCTTGGCTAGAATAGCCGGAGTCGATTTACCGAGAGATAAACATATTGAGATTGCTCTGACCTATATTTTTGGTGTAGGCAGATCTATGTCTAGAAAAACCCTGGCCGAGACGGCCATAAAGGGAGATACCAAGGCCAAAGATCTAACCGATGAGGAGGTTACCCGTCTCCGGGACTATATCAACGCTAATCTTAAGGTAGAGGGTGATCTGAGGAGAGAAATCTCCCAGAATATCAAAAGACTGATAGAAATAGGTTCCTACCGGGGAATCCGCCATAGAAGAGGTCTACCCGTGAGAGGGCAGAGAACTCACACCAACGCCCGAACCCGGAAAGGAAGAGCTCGACCGGTAGGTGTGAAGAGGAAGAAGTAGGAGGAGGTCAGGAATTGGTAGCCAGACAGGTGGCCAGGAAGAAGACTGGCAGAAAAAAGGTCAAGAAAAATATCGTACATGGAGCAGCTCACATCCAGTCCACGTTCAATAATACCATTGTGACTATCACGGATCTCAGCGGAAATGCTATTTCCTGGGCCAGTGCGGGTACCGTAGGCTTTAAGGGATCTCGCAAGAGCACACCCTTTGCGGCTCAACTGACTGCCGAGTCAGCAGCCAGAAAGGCTATGGAACACGGGCTCAAGAAAGTGGAGGTCTTCGTAAGGGGTTCCGGTTCGGGCCGGGAGACGGCTATCCGTTCTCTTCAGGCAACTGGACTGGAGGTGGGAAGTATAACCGATGTAACCCCGGTACCCCACAATGGTTGTAGACCCAAGAAGAGAAGAAGGGTGTGAGGGAGATGGCCAGATACACAGAATCAGTATGTAAATTATGTCGGAGGGAGAGAGAAAAGCTCTTCTTGAAAGGGGCTCGTTGTTTCACTGATAAGTGTGCCATGGAGCGAAAACCATATGTCCCTGGAGAAAAAGGCCGTAGTGGTTCTAGAGAGACGGAGTATCTTATCCAGCTCCGGGAGAAGCAGAAGGCCAAGAGGATTTTTGGACTCCAGGAGAGGCAGTTCAAAAATTATTACAAGAAGGCCAGTGCCCAAAAGGGTATAACCGGAGAAAATCTGCTGAGACTACTGGAAACCCGTCTGGATAGCGTGGTATACCTGATGGGACTGGCTGCATCTCGGAGCGAGGCCAGACAGTTGATCAGCCACGGCCATGTTCGGGTCTCCGACCGTAAAGTGGATATATCTTCCTTCCAGGTAAAGCCTGGCCAGATTATCGAGATAGACGGAAGGAGCAAAGACATGGACAGGATAAAATCAGCCCTGGAGCTCTCTTCGGGATTAGAGATGCCGGAGTGGCTGGAAGTAGACCGGGAGAATCTTAAGGGAACGGTTCTCAGATATCCTTTGCGAGAGGAGATCAAAGCGCCGGTCCGAGAGCAGCTTATCGTGGAACTTTATTCCAAGTAGCCGCCAGTGCAGGAGGGAAAACATCCGTGTTGATGCAGAAACCGGAGATCAAAATCGAAAAGATAGATGACTGCGAAGGTATATTTGTTATCGAACCTCTGGAGCGGGGGTTTGGTCACACCCTGGGTAATTCTCTGAGGAGAGTGCTCCTTTCATCCATTCAAGGGTATGGCGTAACTTCCATTAAGGTTGAGGGCGTGCTGCATGAGTTTTCGACCATCGAGGGAGTAAAGGAGGACACTACTGAGCTTATTCTAAATCTAAAAAAGTTGGTCTTCCGGTCGAAGTCTGAGGAGCCTATCAAGATAACCTTAAGAAAGAAAAAGCCAGGGGTGGTGTGGGCAGGAGACATTCAGGTTCCGGCCGAAGCCGAAATAGTCAATAAGGATCTCTACATAGCCACGCTTAATGAGGATGGCCGTCTGGAAATGGAAATGACGGTCGAAAAAGGAAGAGGGTACGTTTCTGCTGAGCAGAACAAAAGGGGCAAAGAGAGCGTGGGTGAGATACCCATAGATACTATTTTCTCTCCTGTGCTCAGGGTTACTTATGAAGTAGCAGAAACCCGGGTGGGTCAGAGGACGGACTTTGACAAGTTGACTCTTTATGTTAAGACCGATGGCAGCAGTAAGCCAGACGAAGCTCTTAGTCAGGCAGCCAAGATTCTCGACAATCATCTGGTGCTGTTGATGAATCTATCGGCCAAAAGCATGGAAGAGGAGGTCTTCGGCGCCAGCGAACTACTTCTCAAGCATGGCAATCTTCCTGCCATCGAGGATCTGAGGTTGTCGGCCAGGTCCTTTAACTGTCTCAAGAGGGAAGGCATCGATACTATAGACAAGCTAATCAGTTACTCCGAGGAGGAGCTGATGGAGATAAAGAATTTCGGAGCTAAATCTATTGACGAAGTTAAGGAAAAGCTCAAGACCCTGAATCTCAAGCTGAAGAGTTAAATTATAGCCTGACCGGCGCCTACCAGGAGGATTAGCATTTATATGGTTAAACCTAAGAAGGGTCCTCGATTGGGCAGTGATAGTAGCCATCAAAAGGCTATGCTCAGAAATCTGGCTATTTCCTTAATCGAACATAAGAGGATTAGAACCACCGAAGCTAAGGCCAAAGTAGCTCGCTCCCTGGTGGACAAGGCGGTCACTTTTGCCAAAAGGGCGGATCTGGCCGCTCGTCGAAGATGCTTGCAGCTTCTGGACAACGAGAAGGCTGTACGCAGACTATTTGAAGAAGTAGCTCCTAAATACGAGAATAGGGAAGGTGGATATACCAGGATACTCAAGATCGGGGATCGTCCCGGCGACAATGCTCCCATGGTGTATCTAGAGTTGGTAGATCTGGAGCCACAGAAAAAGAAATCGCCCAAGAAGCGGACCGCTCCCAAGAAGTAGGGCCAAAGCAATTGGCCCATAATCCACTAAAACCTGTTTGACATTACTAAAATCTTGCAGTATATGTGGAGGTGAAAGGTCATTAGCGAGAACTACCGTCAGTTCGACGGGAAGTCAGGCCTGTGGACATTATGTAAGACCGGCATTGGCTGGCAGTACTGATAGAAGCAGGAACCGAACCTCAAGTCTGAGATTTGAGTAAGTTTCGGAGAACGGGAAGGCGTCCATTCTTTACCAGGGATATGGGGTTTCAGTTGACTCATGGACAATCCACCGAGCAAGAATGTGAGGCTGGTTCTGGAATATGATGGTGCCCGATATCATGGCTTTCAGAGACAGGCAGGGCGGGCGACCATTGAGGAAGAACTACTGGCCGGGATGGAGAGGATCCTGCAACAGAAGGTAAAAATTAGCTACGCCGGGAGGACGGACGCCGGAGTCCACGCCCGCTGGCAGGTAATCAACTTTCATACAACCAGAGACATAGACCCTCATAGATTTAGATGGGCCTTGAATTGCGTGCTTCCCCAGGATATTGTGGTTAAAAGAGCAGAGATAGTTGCTTTGGATTTTGATGCTCGGAAAAATGCCCGGGAGAGAGAATATAGGTACTACATTCTTAACAGAGCGTACCCCAGCGCCTTTAACCAGAGATGCTTGTTAGTAACCAGAACTCTGGATATAGAGGGTATGAAGGAAGCCTGTGGATACCTGGAAGGAACTCACGAGTTTAACTCCTTCTGCAAATTGGAGGAAGAAGGGACAGATACCGTAAGAAACTTGTACCAATGTGAGTGTCGAAAAGAGGAAGATTTTGTTATTTTAATCTTTAGGGCTAATTCCTTTCTTCGGCATATGGTTCGGAGTATGGTGGGAACTATAATGGAAGTAGGTTTGGGCAAGATGGCGCCGACGGGTGTAAGAGAAATATTGGAATCCAGAGATAGGCGTAGAGCTGGAGCTACGGCAGAAGCCCGAGGATTATTTTTATGGGATGTAAGGTACTGAGCTTCATTGGTCAGGGGATTTATGAATAAATTGGCCAAAACTTATGTGACCAAGGAAAAGGACATTAGTAGAAACTGGTATGTGGTGGATGCCCAGGGTCAGACACTGGGGCGTCTGGCCAGCCGGGTGGCTACTATCCTGATGGGAAAACACAAACCCATCTTCACTTGCAATCTGGACGTGGGCGATCATGTCATTGTTATTAATGCCTCTAAGGTAGTACTGACCGGACAAAAACTGGAACAAAAAAAGTACTACCATCATTCCGGATATCCGGGCGGACTAAAGGAAGAGACCTACGGAGATCTGATGGCCAGAAAACCGGAGTTTGTGGTAGAGAAAGCCATTAAGAATATGTTACCCCATAATAAGCTGGGCAGGCAGATGTATAGAAAACTCAAGGTCTATACGGGGTCAGATCATCCCCATCAAGCCCAGAAGCCCATATCTTTGAAGATCTGATACTTGCAAACTGAACTACATCCAGGAGGTCTGGCATTGGCAGAAGAATTGAGATATATGGCAACGGGTAGGAGAAAGACATCTGTGGCCAGGGTCATGCTGGTTTCTGGCGAGGGGAAAATAACGGTCAACAAGAGAAATCTGGCTGACTACTTTCCTCAGGATACCTTGATCAAAAAGATAAAGGATCCCCTGAGTTTGACCAACACGGAGAGCTCTTATGATGTAATAGTCAAGGTTTCAGGGGGAGGTGTATCCAGTCAGGCTGGAGCAGTAGCGCTGGGAATTGCCAGGGCTCTTTTGCAAGCCGACGAGTCCCACCGTTCTACGTTGAAGAAAGAGGGCCTCTTGACCAGGGATCCTCGAATGGTGGAGAGAAAAAAGTACGGATTGAAGAAGGCCAGAAAACGGCCTCAGTTCTCCAAGAGATAAACCATGAGAAGGCTCTTTGGTACCGACGGAGTGCGGGGAATAGCTAATCTGGATCTGACACCGGAGCTGGCCTTCAGGTTAGGATTTGTGGGTACCAGGAAGATTGTCGGAGGCCAGGGAAGAGGGAGGATCATTCTGGGACGAGATCCCAGACCTTCTGGAGATCTCCTGGAAGCGGCCATCATCTCAGGTGTTTGTTCGGCCGGGGTGGATATTTACAAAGCTGGTATAATTCCTACCCCGGCCATTGCCTTTTTGACCCGAAGAGAAGGCTTTGATGCCGGCATTGTCATCTCCGCGTCTCATAACCCGCTGGAGGACAACGGGATCAAGTTTTTTTCCCGGGAAGGTCTTAAACTCTCCGATGAGCTAGAAGAAGCAGTGGAGGAAGAATTGCAGTTGGATCAGCCCTTCCTGGACCGACCTCTGGGGGTCAGGGTGGGCAGATGCTATGACAAGAGTGATGCTGGGGAACTCTATATTGATCATCTTCTCTCTACAGTATCGGTGAATTTAGGAGATTTTCAGTTGGCTCTGGATTGTGCCAACGGTTCGGCTTCTGCTATTGCTCCTCTGGTATTCTCCCGGTTAGGGGCTCAGGTCCTGGCTATAAATACTGAACTAAAAGGAGACCGGATAAATCTGGAGTGTGGCTCAACTCATCCTGGGGCTATTCAGGAGCTGGTCAGGTCAAGCCAGGTTGACCTTGGTGTCTCTTTCGATGGAGATGGCGATAGAGTGATTGCCGTAGATGAGAAGGGTCATATTCTGGATGGCGATCATATTTTGGCTATCCTGATTTACCATCTTCGTCACAAGAAGCTTCTTGGCCATCCTTTAGTAGTAGTCACGGAGATGGCTAATATTGGCTTCGACATGGCCATGGAGAAAGTGGGAGTAAAGGTAATAAGAACCAGGGTGGGAGACAGATATGTTCTGGAGGAGATGATCAAAAGAGGCGCCTTTTTAGGGGGAGAGCAGTCTGGACATATCATCTTTTTGGATCACAGCACTACCGGAGATGGCATATTGACAGCTCTGCAGCTTCTCCAGGTGATCAAAGAATCTCAACAACCTCTCTCTGAGCTGAAAAAGGTCATGGAAAAGCTGCCCCAAAGACTTGCTAATGTGCGAGTGAAAGATAAAACAGGAGTTATCAGTTCCCCGGGTCTTCTGGAAAGACTGGATCTTTACAATAGGGAACTGAAAGGTCGGGGCAGAGTGTTGGCCAGACTTTCGGGTACGGAGTCTGTGGTCAGGATTATGGTGGAATCCGAGGATGAAGAGGAGACCACTCGGATTGTTGAGGAGCTGGCGCAGTTGGCAAGGGATTTGGATAGAGGCCAGGAAAAGTAGAAGGGGAGTAATCGGTTAGCTCCACCTCGGGTCAGCATCCTCCACTTTGAAACCCGTGGAGGCCTCAGCACTCCACTTAAGGCCAATCCGGGCGCTAAACCGCCAGGCACTTCTCCATGGTGGAGCCAACTGGCCACTCCCCTTAAGTAGAAATCAACAAAATAAACAAAGAGAAGGCTACCGTGTGTGGAATAGTGGCCTATGTAGGCGAGAGAGAATGTCAGGAAATCCTCTTCAACGGTCTTAAGAGGCTGGAATACCGGGGCTACGACTCTGCTGGTCTGGCTGTTTTGAACGGCCAGCAGGGTGAGCAGGGTATAGTAGTGATTAAAGAAAAGGGCTCTCTGGAAGCTCTGGGCAAAGCTCTGGATGGAAAATGTCTATCGGGAAGGCTAGGCATTGGGCATACCCGGTGGGCAACTCATGGAGTACCCAGTGCTCAAAATGCCCACCCTCACCTGGACTGCTCAGCCAGATTTGCTGTGGTTCACAACGGAATCATAGAGAACTTCTCCTCATTGAAGCGGGAACTAATCCAGAGGGGGCATCGCTTTGTTTCAGAGACAGATACCGAGGTTCTTCCCCATCTGGTGGAAGAGTACTATCAGGGGGATTTGCTGGAGGCGATGGGGAAAGCCGTGTCCAGAATCCGGGGATCAGGAGCGGTAGTATTTCTCTGTCAGGAGGAGCCCCACAGACTGGTGGCTTTCAGGATGGCCAGTCCGCTGGTAGTGGGACTGGGTACTCACGGCAATTTTCTGGCTTCAGACATCCCGGCCCTTCTGGGACATACCAGGGAGTTTATTCTCGTCAATGACGGCGAGATAGTGGAAGTAACCAGAGACGGGGCCCGGATTTTTGATCTTCAGGGCCGGAAGATAGAGAGGGATTCCATTCAGGTGGACTGGGATATTTCTTCCGCTGAAAAGGCAGGCTTTGAAGATTTTATGTTAAAAGAGATATTCGAACAACCTGTGGCTCTTGCCGAGACTCTCAGAGGGAGAGTAGCGGACCATCAGGTCGATCTAAGAGAGATGGGGCTTAGCGACAACTATCTTTGCCGGGTGAACAGAATCCATATTGTGGCTATGGGTACTTCCTATCATGCCGGGATGGTGGCTAAACAAGTTCTGGAAAAGTGGGTCAGGATCCCCACCGAGCTGTTTAACTCTTCCGAGTACCGGTATCAGGATCCCATTCTGGATGGCCAGACGCTGGTCATAGCCATCACTCAGTCGGGCGAGACCACAGATACCCTGGCCGCAGTACGGGAGGCCAGGGGTAAGGGGGCCCAGGTGCTGGGCATAACCAATGTAGTGGGAAGCTCTATCACCAGGGAGGTAGACGGTCTCCTTTTTACCAGAGCTGGTCCGGAGATCGGGGTGGCTGCCAGCAAGACCTTCACGGCTCAGATTCTGGTGGCCTACCTGCTGGCTCTTTATATGGCTGAGAAGAGAAATGCTCTCAGTGCCGAAGTGCGGACAGATCTGATGAAGGAGATGGAGAAGATCTCCGAGATGGCAGCTCAGGTCCTGGAAGATACCGATGAGATAAAGAAGTGTGCGGATCTCTATCAGTGGTGTCCGGACTTTCTTTTCCTGGGGCGCACCTTCGGACTTCCGGTAGCCCTGGAGGGGGCTTTAAAGTTAAAGGAGATCTCCTATGTGCATGCGGAAGGCTATGCCGCCGGAGAGATGAAACATGGTCCTATTGCTCTGATCGAGCCCAGTTGTCCTGTGGTGGCTGTATCACTCCAGGGAGGCGTCTATGAGAAAATGATTAGTAATATTATGGAGGTAAAGGCCCGTAACGCCACCGTCATTGCGGTAGCCCACTGGGGAGATGAGGAAATATCCAGGTATGTGGATCATGTATTTTTCATACCCCAGGTTCGGGAGGAGCTCTCAGTTATCCCGGCGGTAATACCTCTGCAATTGTTCGCCTACTTTGTGGCCAAAAACAGGGGATGTAACGTGGATCAGCCCCGAAATCTGGCCAAGAGTGTGACTGTAGAGTGAGGACGGGGAGATTGGGCTGATGTCAGTGAGCATTAGCGTTAGGAAATAGATTCTCCGCTTTCATTGTTCCAGGTGTGGCTCTTGAATGACAATGAGTTTTAATAACATTTGCAGGTCCTCTTACATTCGTTGGGGTCTTATCTTGTTTATCTTAGAGGAACAAAATTCCGCGTCGATATGGGGACAATTACAACAGGGCAGAGGCACGACTCCAACTTAATCCCCCAGCATAGCCTCAGATAGTGACCGGGAATGGCCTTTGGCACAAAGGAATGGCCCATGCGCGGCGGCGCACCACGTCGCATGAAAATTGGGTTATTTTCAAGGGAGGGAAGGGTTGTCTCAGACTGGCGAGAGCACAACTACCGATTCTTTCCAGAGATGGGGCCTGGGTGTGGACATAATCGAAGTTGAGCGTATCCGTAAAGCTCTGGAGAGACACAAGCGCTTCATGACCACTATCTATACTCCCTCCGAGATCGAGTACTGTCTGAAAAGTAAACTTCCTCACCGACATTTTGCCCTTCGTTTTGCGGCCAAGGAAGCGGTCTTTAAGGCTTTAGGTACCGGATTAAACGGCTTTCAGTGGAAGATGGTGGAAATTGTGAACAGCAAAAGAGGTCGTCCCGCCGTGCTCCTTCATGATGCTGTTTTAAGATATGCCCAGCATTCTGGTGTGGAGGGCATAGAGGTCAGCCTGTCTCTTTCCAGAGAAAATGCTATAGCGGTGGCCATGGTGGTGAGGAAGGATGATCGCGGGTAGGGTCCTGACCGGAAGAGATGCCGAAGCAATCGATCGGCAGACTATAGCGGGGGGCGTCCCCTCTCTGGTGCTGATGGAGAGAGCTGGAGCAGGCCTGGTTCGGGTTATGGAAAGGAAATTTAAGCCTCTTTATGGCAAAAAGGCCCTTATCATCTGTGGCAGAGGTAACAATGGTGGCGATGGTCTGGTCATCGCCCGCCATCTCTTTTTGCGGGGGGTTCAAGTAAAGAGCTACCTGATCGGAGGCCAGGAAGGCCTGAAAGCCGATCCTGCGGCCAACCTGGATAGAGTGAAAAGGATGGGTCTTTCCCCGAGAGGCATAAAAGAGGACCACGATCTTCAAGAACTCAAGGAGGAAGTTGAGAGTGTAGATTTCCTGATCGATGCCATATTTGGCATTGGATTACACGATGAAGTGAGAGGGATAGCTCGGAAGGTCATAGAGACAATTAATGATGTAGTATTTAAGAAAAGGGCTGAGCCAGCGCACGGCGGACAGCAGTCGACCAGGCAGCGCCATGAGCCAGCCAGAGACGTTGCCGGGAAGCCAGACCCAAGAGGGCCAGGATACCTGGGTGCGGGTTGCGATGGCGGGGACAGCCCTATCTCCCTATCTCCCATGGGTGGGAATGTAAGAGCCTTGCCTGGCAGAGGGCGTAGTCCTATCTTTCCGTCTCCGGTGGTCATCTCTGTAGACATTCCCTCCGGAGTAGACTCAGATAACGGGCGTATTCTGGGAGTGGCCATAAAGGCTGACCTGACGGTCACCTTTGTGGCTCCCAAATTTGGCCTCCTAAATTATCCTGGAGCTGCCCATGCCGGACAAATAGAAGTGGTGGACATCGGAGTAGATGAGGCTCTCCTGGAACGGGAAAGCCGGATCTTTGTCACCTCTGCTTCCAGAATTGGAGAAAGCCTGGTCAGACGCCAGGAGGATGCCCATAAGGGAGAAGTGGGAAGGATTTTAGTGGTGGCGGGTTCCGTGGGCATGTCCGGGGCAGCTATCCTCAGCGCTAAATCAGCGCTGGTCAGCGGCGCTGGCCTGGTTTATGTGGCGGTGCCCGGATCTGTGCTTCCCATTGTCAGTACCGCCCTGGTGGAAATGGTGGGAATACCTATGCCGGAGAACCCCGATGGTAGTCTGGCCTATGAGGCCTACTATCGTATCCTCGATCTGGGCCGGGAGGTGGATGCTCTTCTGGTAGGACCAGGTCTCTCCCAGAATTCAGGGACCCAGAGGCTGGTGCGGGAGATTTTGTTGGGCCTGGAGAAAGATATTGTTCTGGATGCTGATGGTCTGAATGCTCTTACCCAGAGCACAAGCATCTTAAAGGAGGCCCCAGGTAGAGTGATCATTACACCTCATCCTGGCGAGCTCTCGCGGCTAATTGGGAGACCCGTCCCCAAAGAGAAGAGACTTGAGATTAGCAGAGAGACATCTGCAGAGCTAGGAGTTATTTGTGTTTTGAAGGGAGCACGAACTCTTATCACTGAACCTGGCGGCCGCTCCTTCGTCAATCTTACCGGAAATAGTGGAATGGCCACGGCTGGCAGTGGAGATGTTCTGGCCGGGATCATCGTCTCGCTGATCGCCCAGCACAACGATCCCTTTGCATCTGCTGTCTCTGGGGTCTATCTCCACGGCCTGGCTGGAGATCTTGCGGCTGAAGAATTGGGCGCAAGATCCATTATCGCTTCGGATATTATCCGCTACTTACCTGGTGCTTTTGAAGAGGCAGAAAGCCCTCCAGGATCCGATACTAGACGACGGGTGCCGCCTTCCATACTACTAGCAGGCAACACTATGTGGCTCCGTCAACTACTCGCCAGAAATCTTGATGCTTGACACCGCCTGTTTTCTGGATACGTTGCTCTGCATCGTCCAACAGGTGACGGAACCCTGGCGTATGTGCCAGCACAAAGCGTTCCAGTTCATCGTCCTCCAGAACTGACACCAGGACAGCCACCGGCCGGCCATTTTTAGTAACGATAACCGGCCCAGCCTGGCATTGTTCCAGGACCTTGGAGAAGTCGGGCGGAAAAACCAGGGCCAGGTTGCGTTTTTTCTCGACAATCAGATTCTCCGCCACCTCCCGGGTCAAGGGCTGGCCTTCCCAGGCTGTTTCCACCTGAAAGGGGTCCATTTCATCCAGTTGCCTGAGGATGGCTGCCGCCTGCGTCCCCCGGTCCTGGTTGACAGCCAGGAGTCTGATCTGGTCCTCGTCTTACCCGCTCCGTTAGGTCCCAGCAGGCCGAAGGTTTCCCCGTCCTGAACGCAGAAACTCACTCCGTTGACTGCCACCCGGTCACCGTACTTCTTGACCAATCCGTTGATCTCGATCATGGAATGGAGCATTAGGTTCTCTCCTGTCGCCGCTGTTTCGGCTCATGCTTGCTTTACGCAACTGGCGGCATAACGCCGAAATCAGCGGCGGCGTTTACGCCGTCTGCGGGAGTGATTTGTTAGGCTACCACAGCATGAATGTCAGCCGGTAGTCTACGAAGAGTAAGTTCTTTAAGCTGAACTTTTTTACTGGCATTGTCAATATCAATACCCACTAAGTTGCCCTCGACATCATAATCCAGCACCACACCTTCTGATATTTCTTTGCTCTCTACGCTTGTTTTTTCAGAAAGATCGATATACAGTGAATCGGTCTCCGGGTAATAATTAAGTTTCATGGCTTAAACCTCCTATCTGGAAAAGCATTATGAATTGTTCTTTTATCTTCCAAAGTAATCACTCGTAATACATGACCTTCAAGCTCATCGACCAGGCCCCAGAATCGAAAACGATTGTACTCTTGAAGCTCTACTTTGAGAGGGTTTTCAATTACTTGGATGCACCATTCCTTTTTGAGATATGGCCGTTTCCTCAGCACTTCCTTCTCGAAGTATTCCGTAAACTTGTAATCATCCATTTCGTGACTATAACTGATACTTTAATTATACACGATTTGGCCTAACCTTGGCCTTGAGCGGCGGCGCAGCGAAGCAAGCCGTCCGCCTCAAAGGCCTTGTTATACGGCAGTTGCTACATGGCTACTGGTGTCAGTGTGTATACCTTTCCGTGCTGCGCTGCCGCCTTAACGTCTCCTCGGCGGAGCGCTTCCCTTACATCATCGAGCTTGTACGCATCTTCCAGGGAAAGGTAAGGCGACCATTCATCGTCGGTCTCTAGCAACTCTACATCAACCTCGGCAACAATAGCCTGGTGTCTTGAGGTATAATACTCCTCGAGAAAGACTCGAAGTTTAGGCGAATCAAATTGGATATGCACTAGTTAGGCGGCTCTTCCCCTTCCACAAGGTGATGAACCCCAGCCTAACGTGGGAATGGGATTGGATTCCGAGTGCGAAATGCTGGAAGTGATGAGTTTGATTGACGAGGAGGGTATTATGACATTGACCGAGATTCTTCCTGCTGTTCGACAACTGCCGACGCTGGACAAGATTCGGCTCCTTCGTATCTTGGCCGAAGAACTCGATACGGCGGAGGACATCTTTCCCTTTGAGCCATACAGGATTTATTACTTGCCAACACCCTACAATGTGTTTGGCGCAGGCAAGGCACTAATGAACGCAATGAAAATGGCCGGCAGTAACAGCAATTGAGCAACATGCGATTCAAATACTCCACCACTGACCCGTCCCAAGACGAATTTGACAGCCTGCCGCGTTTACCGCTCGTGCTTCGCTCCCACAGCCAAAATGTTGAGGTTGTTGGGTTGATAGACAGTGCCGCAACCGTCAATGTGTTTCCATACGAAGTTGGTATCCGACTTGGGGCAACGTGGGATGACCGTAAAGCAAACATACGGTTAGCGGGCAGTCTAGGCAGCTTGGATGCAATGCCATTATTCGTGACGGCGCAGGTAGGCGACTTTGCGCCGGTCCGTTTAGCATTCGCGTGGGTCAAGACCAACAACGTACCGTTAATACTTGGGCAAACGAATTTCTTCGTGGAGTTCGATGTCTGCTTCTATCGCTCCCAACTCGAATTCGAGGTCAAGCCCAAATCATCGTAGTGCCAGACCAAGGCACTGCCTGACATGCGGTTGGAGCGGACGCAAAAACCGCGCCGGTCAACCGCAGGCTGCTAGCCCGCACTATGCCTTTGTCATCTACAAGCGGTCTCTGTCCCGTTGTGCCATAATAACACAGAAAGCGTGGGCTGTGTTGAAAGGTGGTATGTGCTGTAAACTACCCTGCAGCAAGCTGACAGGGCATTAGGGGAATGGAGCAAATCATGCTTCCCCTTTCGGGATCGGTTACGGCGATCCCCAACTGAGCAATATTTTGGGGAGAAAATTCTCCTCATGAGATACTCATTTCACCCTGAAGCCGAGGCTGAATTCGGTCATGCTATTGAATATTATGAAGAATGTGAAAAAAATCTCGGTTATGACTTTGCCGTTGAAGTATATTCAGTCATTGAGAGAGCAGTTTCTTATCCGAAAGCTTGGCCAATTATCGAAGATGAAATAAGAAGAGCATTGGTTAAAAGGTTTCCCTATGGGATTCTTTATTCGGAGGAAAGCGAGGAAATATTTACGCAACCTACGTTTTGGAGATAAAGGCGGTTTTCCTTAATCTGACAGCCATCGCCAGGCGCAGCATAGGAGATTGTGTTGAACCTGGACAGGGCCGCGAGCACGCGCCTTGCCTTGGTGGAGGGCCACTGGCTCATGCCGGAACCGCAAACAGGTCGTTCAGCTCCGGGATCTCTTCGCCGTGTTCAAGGCGGTCCGCAAGGATACGCAGAGCCAGTGCTTCGACCTTAGCAATGGCTTCTTCCTTAGTCTGCCCGTAGCCCATGACTCCGGGTAGGTCGGGAACGTCTGCAATCCAGCGACCGTCCTCTTCACGTTCGATCTCGATCTTCATCTTTGAACCTCCATATTGAATGTACGCTCGGAATGGCGTGTTGACAAGTCCTGTGTTGGGTGCCGAACTAGTAATTAGACTGCAATTTTGCTGTATAATACCCCAAAGGGGGATGTTTTACAGCAACCGTCATTTGGAAACAGTATAAGGCAACCTCTGCCGGAACTCAATTTGGAGAACTGGTAAGACTATGTGGCTCCGTCAACTACTCGCCAGAAATCTTGATGCTTGACACCGCCTGTTTTCTGGATACGTTGCTCCGCACCGTCCAACAGGTGACGGAACCCTGACGTATGTGCCAGCACAAAGCGTTCCAGTTCATCGTCCTCCTTTCCCCTCCCCTTATAGGCCGAACTGGGATATAATGAAATATAGGATATTTCGCTACATGATTGAAGGCACGTTTCTGAGGTAATGATACAGGGACCAAGTAGTCATGAAAAACTTCTATAGGCCAGTCTGGGCGGAAATTGACCTGAGCGCTATCCGCCATAACATCGAATACATGAGGTCTCTCCTGACTCCCAGGACCCAGATAATGGCAGTGGTAAAAGCTAATGGATATGGCCACGGAGCCTATCAGGTAGCTCTCACAGCTCTGGATTGTGGGGTTCAACGCCTGGGTGTGGCTCTGGTAGAGGAAGCCCTGGAACTTCGAGATAAGGGCATTATGGTACCCATTCATCTCTTAAGTGAACCTCCTTGGGATTCAGAAGAAGAGCTTTTAAGATACCATCTGATACCCACCATTTATACTTATGAGGTGGCTAAAAGAATATCTGATTATTTCTGGCTGGAGAACAGGATTTGCCCCGTTCATGTCAAAATTGACACAGGCATGCACCGGGTGGGGGTGGACCCTGAGGAGGCTGAGGAACTTATATTAAAGATAATGGGACTGCCTGGTCTAAAGATAGAGGGTCTCATGACCCACTTTGCTGTAGCCGATGATCCCTCTAATCCCTACACTATGGATCAATTCAAAACGTTTTGTCGGATAATAGATGCTTTGAAGAGAAGAAAAATCTCTTTCCAGCTCAATCACTGTGCCAATAGTGCTGCTACCATAAATTTCAAGGAAACCCATCTGGACATGGTACGCCTGGGGATAACCCTTTATGGACTAAATCCTTCTCCCCAAACTGTTGCCAGAAGCTTAAAGCCAGCCCTATCTTTAAAAGCCAGGGTCAGTTTTGTAAAAGAGTTGGAGGAAGGAGAGAGGATATCCTATGGGCTGACCTATCGCACCGACCGTAAGAGCTTTATCGTTACCATTCCCATTGGCTATGGAGATGGGTACAGTTGGCTTCTCTCTAACCGGGCCTCGGTGCTCATAAAGGGAAAGCGAGCTCCCGTAGTAGGGAGGGTTACCATGGACCAAATAATGGTGGATGTCACGGATATCGAGGAAGTTAAGGTAGGAGCAGAAACGGTTCTGATCGGCCATCAGGGGAAGGAGAGTATCTCAGCCGATGAGCTAGCGGAGCTGATAGGGACTATCAACTATGAAATAGTCTGCATGATTGGCCAACGGGTACCGCGAGTGTACGTGAGCTCAGAGCTTCAAACCTGAAGGTGGAGATATGGCCAGGGATTAAAGAGCTTCTCCGTTTTCTTCAGGAAGTATTTCTGTCCTGAAAGCATAGATATGATCAAGGGGAGTAGCTATTCTTTAGACTTTTAAAGGAGTGTTTATGGGTAAAACTATATTATTAACGGTGGTTATTGTATCAGGATTAGTGTTAGTGATATCATGTGCTGCTGGGCAAAACAATATTCCTGAGGATATCAGAGTGGACACTCTTTCTTCCGGTAATTTTGAGGCTACCTTCTCTATTGATCCCTATGTCACTAGCGGGGGTGAGATCAGGCTGGCTCTAGAGGTCAAAAGCATAGGGGATGAGGAGGATACTATTATCTTCAATTCCGCCCAGATGTATGATTTTTGGGTTATCGATGCTCAGGGTCAGGAGCTATGGAGATGGTCGGCGGACCAAGCCTTCGCTCAGGTCATTAAGGAAGTTCCCCTTTCTCCAGGTCAGGGGATGGGGTTTGCAGAGACTTACAATGCCACGGGATTATTGCCCGGAGTCTACACTTTGTACGCTCGGGTCAACTCCTCGCAGTTAGAAGGAGAGCTTACCCAGAGGTTGGAAATAAAAGGATGAAGAGAACGGCCAGGGAGGAATGATATGCTAGCCAGAATTGGTGTTCCCCGTGCTCTTCTCTATTACAAGTACTATCCGTGGTGGAAGAGCTTTTTTGAGGAACTGGGTTTCCAGGTAGTGGTCTCCTGTCCCACTAATAAAGCTCTTCTGGTCGCAGGAGTGGCGGCAGCATCTGATGAGACCTGTCTCCCGGTAAAGGCCTTTTACGGGCACGTGCTGGATCTCAAGGACCGGGTGGATTACCTTTTTATTCCCCGTATGATCAGCGTGGAGAAAAAGACCTACACCTGTCCCAAGTTTCTGGGTCTCCCCGATATTATCCGGGGGATCGATGGCCTTCCTCCTATAATCGAAACGCAGGTCAACCGCCGGGAGGGATGTCTGGCCCCTCTGCGGGCCTATTACCGGACCGGAGAAGAACTTCTTGAGCAAGAGGAGTATAGTGGAGAGAGAGTTAGGGAGAGTTTCGGGAGGCTCTGGCGAGCTCTGTGGAAAGCGGAGAGAAGACTCCGCCACTGCCAGAAGCTTATGACCAGTCGCGGCATGACTTTTCCTCAAGCTCTTCAACAACTGGAAAACAGGGATGGGAAGAAGAGAGAGACAAGTGGAAAGGAAGAGGGGCCAAAGCAGAAAAATGGCTCCACAAAGGCCAGATGCCGGATCGGTCTTATCGGCCACGGCTACAATATCTATGATTCCTACGTGAGCAAAGATATATTACATTGCCTGGAGGTAATGGGAGCTTCGGTGTGGACTGCTGATATGGTCTCCCCACGGGCCATCCATCGCCAGATGGCCAGATTGCCTAAAGACCCCTTCTGGAGCTACGAGAGAGAGGTTTTGGGAGCAGCCTTCTACTTTTTGGAAAGGGAAGAGGTAGATGGCATCATTCAGATAGTCTCCTTGGCCTGCGGACCAGATTCCATGATTGCGGAGATGGTATATCGTCAGGCCCGGCGGAAAGGAGACATACCTTACATGCTTCTCACTATTGATGAGCACTCATCTGAGGTAGGGGTGGTAACCCGCCTGGAGGCCTTTCTGGACATGATTCATCGAGGCAGGAAGGGATAAAAATGAAGGTGTCTTTCCCCCGTCTGGGGTCGGCTACCCTGGCCATTAAGACTTTGTTTGAAAGTCTGGGTTGGGAAGTTGTTCCTCCACCTCCCTCCAGCAAGAGAACCCTTACTCTGGGAACACGCTACTCTCCCGAGTTTATCTGTTTTCCCTTCAAGGTAAATGTGGGAAATTACCTGGAGGCCCTGGAGAAGGGAGCGGATACCATTGTTATGCTGGGGGGTTGTGGTCCCTGCCGCTTTGGCTACTATGCGCAAATACAGCGACTGATCCTGCAGGATTTGGGCTATCAGTTCAACATGATAGTGCTGGAGTTACCCCAAAGGTCCTGGCGGGAGTTTCTGGGAGGAATTCGCAAATTGACCCGCGGCAATTCTCTTAAAGAGATCCGCAGGGCCATCCAGCTTACCTGGGCCAAAATATTGGCCATAGATGAGGTGGAGGAAAAGGTGAGGCAGGTCCGGCCCCGAGAGCTCACTAAAGGCGCTACTACCCGGGCTTATGGGAAAGCTTTGGGCTTGATTGATAGGGCGAAAGATCCGGAGGCCATAGAAACAGCCCAAAAGGCTGCCCTCCAGGAGATAGGTAGAGTTCCTACTAGATCTAGAAATGACGTGCTTAGGGTGGGATTAGTAGGAGAGTTCTATACCGTGCTGGAGCCCTTTGCCAATCAGGACATAGAAAGACTTCTGGGCGAGATGGGAGTGGAAGTAGTCCGCTTCCTCACCGTAAGCGAATGGGTGCGGAATAATCTGGTCCGAAGTTCGGAGAGCAAGAAGAGAAGAGAGGAAATTCACCAGGCAGCATACCCGTATATAAGAAACTTTGTGGGGGGCCATGGACGGGAATCTGTGGGGGAGACCGTGCTTCACGCCCGATCAGGGTGCGATGGAGTCATTCATCTTCTTCCCTTTGCCTGTATGCCCGAAATCACCGCTCGGAGTGTCCTCTCTCGGGTGAGCAGAGATCTGGTCCTACCTATCCTGAGCCTGAGTCTGGATGAACAGACCGGCAAAGCAGGGATCATCACCCGCCTGGAAGCCTTTGTAGATCTTCTGGCCAGGAGGCGGAGGGGTGGCTCCTCAGTACTCCGGCCTGCCAGAGCTGAGATAAGTCGATAGGTGGAAAGAAGGCCCGATCCAACCGACGCCGTTCCCCCTTTTTGTATTTCTGCTTCTCTAAACTATTTACTGTAGCCCAGTGTTGGTAACCATCTCGCTACAAAGCGCTGGTGACGGAGGTGGATAGCTCTATATGATAGGTCTTATAATGGTGAACAGAGGATACCTATGAGAAAGATTCTGGTTGTAGACGATGAGAGAGCCATCGTTGAGTCCCTGGAATATGCTTTAGAGAGGGACGGGTATAAAGTTCTGCGCGCCTTTGATGGGGCGGAAGCTCTAAAAATATTTCGCTCCCAAAAACCAGATCTCATTATCCTGGATCTTATGCTGCCCACCATCAGCGGGGAAGAGGTATGCCATTTGGTTAGAAAAGAGAGTTCCATCCCCATAATTATGCTTACTGCCAAAGACTCAGAGATAGACCGCGTAGTGGGATTGGAGATCGGAGCTGACGACTACGTGACTAAGCCCTTCAGCATAAGAGAGCTGGTGGCTCGGGTGCGGGCCCTCTTCAGAAGAACTTCCGGGGAATCTCCTTCCCATCAGGAGAGGAAGGAATCGTTTTCGGTGGGTCCTTTTGTCGTGGATGGGGAGAGGCACGAGATTAGATATCAGGGGGGAGTTTTGCATTTACCCCTCAAGGAGTTCATGCTTCTGAAACTATTACTACGAAATTCAGGACGAGTCCTCACTCGAGAGATAATTTTAGAACAGATCTGGGGTCCGAACTTTTATGGTGATAACAAAACTGTGGATGTTCACATTCGACGCCTTCGCGAGAGAATAGAGCCGGATCCTACTACTCCCCATTTTATTAAGACTGTACGGGGCGTTGGTTACAGATTTGACTTGGAAAATGTAGACTAAGAAGCAAAAGATGGCGTCCCTGCAATAAGGGCCGAATTTCAGTATTTGGCCCCATCCTGCGCATCTAAATCGGACAGCAAATTGACCCAAAATCTGGTTTTTGCAGTATGAAGGAGAGACCAGTGCAAGTGAGCAGTTGCAAAGCCGCTCTCCTCTGCTTTTTTATCTCTCTGTTCAGCCTCTTGGCTGTAACCCTGATTCTGGTTCTGCTCCATGTCCTTCCCGGGAGTGCCTGGCTCCTCTGGGTTCTGGGCAGCACTGCTATTGCCTCGGCCACCTCTCTTTTGGTTGGTCTGGTCCTGGACAGGAAGAGGATGGAGGATCTGCGGGAGATCAGCCGGGCTGTTCGGGCCATAACCCAGGGAGAGCTGGAGCAAAGGGTTCATCTGACTCCTCGGAGCGAACTGGGGAAGCTGGCCGCGGACATCAATCATATGGTCGAGTATGTGAGAGACCAACTGAGGGAACTGTCCGGTAAGAAGACCCCGATGGAGATAGTGCTTTCCAATATGGCTGATGGAGTCCTGGTGACTGACGCCCAGACCAGAATAATTATGTGTAACCCGGCAGCAGAAAAGATCTTTGGGTTTGAGGCCTCCAGAGTTATGGGACGAAGAACCATTGAGGTGTTCCCAAGCTATCGGGTGGAGGAGCTGGTATCCAAAGCTCTGGGAGGAGAAGAAGCTTTTTCAGAGGTGGAGATCTACGATCCCCGGAGAAGGATCTTGAAAATGAAGGTCTCGCCTCTGCAAGCCGAAAGGAATGAGATGATGGGCGTGGTGCTGGTAGTGGACGATGTCACCAAGGTGAGACAATTAGAAAAAGCCCGCAGAGAATTCACCGCTAACGTCTCGCACGAGCTCCGCACCCCCATATCTGCGATCCAGGCTCTGGCAGAGGCTCTTCTGGAGGGTGCCAGTCATGATCCTCATCTCAGCACTCGCTTTGCGGAAAGCATTTACCAGGAGACCAGACAGTTGGGTAATCTGGTAGAGGACATCCTTTACCTCTCTCGGCTGGAATCAGAGGAAATCCCTCTCCATAAAAGTCCGGTCTCCCCGGGGGTGATGGCAGAGAAAGCTGTGGACCGATTCCGGGCCCAGGCCAAAGAGAAAAGAATTGAACTGAAGGTGAAAATTCCTCCTAATATCTCCCCTATAGCGGTAAATGAGCAGTATATGATCATATCCCTCTCTAATCTCTTGGATAATGCCATCAAGTATACCCCTGCTGGCGGCACAGTTTCTGTAATCCTAGAGGAGGGAGCGGAGGAGATCTCTTTCAGGGTGTCTGATACAGGAGCAGGTATCCCCACCAGAGAACTTCCCCGCATTTTCGAGCGTTTTTACAGGGTGGACAAGGCTCGCTCCCACGAGTCAGGAAGCACCGGCCTGGGCCTTTCCATCGCCAAGCATGTGGTAGAAAAACATGGGGGACGCATAGAAGTGAAAAGTTTCCTCGGCAAGGGCTCTACGTTCACTATTCATCTGCCTAAGAATACCCAGCCCTAATTGTGCCCAGCCTTTAGTTAAAGCAGGGAAACAGCCGAAAATACTAATTTGTATCGTGCTGCCCAGCCATAATGGCATGCTCGCAAAAAGGGTCGAATTTCAGTAGTTGGATCCATCCGGGGCATCTAAATCGGACCGCAAGTTGACCCAAAATCTAGTTTTTGCCGTTCCGCCAATAATTATTTATCTTCCAGCCCTCAGCCAAAGCGGCCAGTGATGTAATCTTCTGTTCGTTTGTCCTTGGGTCGGGTGAAAATGTGATCGGTCGGACCATACTCCACCAGTTCTCCTGTCCCCTCCTCTGTCATCATCAGGAAGGCGGTGTAGTCCGACACGCGGGCCGCCTGCTGCATGTTGTGGGTAACAATGATGATGGTGTAGCGCTTTTTTAGCTCCCATATGAGGTCCTCGATCTTCAGCGTGGCAGTAGGATCCAGAGCGCTACAGGGCTCATCCATAAGGATGATTTCGGGCTCCACCGCCAGAGCTCGGGCGATGCAGAGACGCTGTTGCTGGCCACCGGAGAGGGTCAAGGCGCTCTTATGTAAGCGGTCCTTGACCTCGTCCCACAGGGCTGCGCGACGGAGGGACCGCTCAACCAGTTGATCCAGGTTGCCCTGGTAACCATTTATCCGAGGGCCAAAGGCTGCGTTGTCGTACAGCGATTTGGGAAAGGGATTGGGTTTCTGAAATACCATGCCGATCCGGTACCGAATTTCGGTGGGATTGGTCTCACGGGCGTACAGATCCTGACCATGGAACAGAACCTGACCCTCTGCTCTAGCATAGGGAATCAGGTCATTCATGCGGTTAAAGGACCGCAGTAAGGTGCTCTTTCCACACCCCGAGGGACCAATGAGCGCAGTGACCTTGTGGCGCTCTATTTTCATAGTGATGTCCCGAAGTGCCTGGAAGTTTCTGTACCAGATGTTTAAGTTGCGGGTTTCCAGGATCGCACCGTCGGTATGCATCGGCATTACAGTTGGGATCTTTTCTGGTACTTGTTTCGGAGCAGGATGGCTGTTGCATTCATAGTGAGTAGTACTACTAGAAGTACGATGCTTGCCGCGGCCGCAAGATACTGGAACTCTTTCTGGGGGCGAGATGCCCAGTTGAATATCTGGACTGGTAGCACACTGAAAGAATCCAAAAGGCTGCCTGGTACGAAGGTGATATAGGCCACGGCGCCGACCACAATTAGCGAGGCGGTATCACCGATGGCCCGAGACATGGCCAGGATAAAGCCGGTCAAAATCCACGGAAGAGCCACGGGAAGGACAATGTAGTGGGTGGTTTGCCAGCGGGTGCTACCCAGGGCGTAAGCGGCCTGGCGCAGCTCATCGGGAACCGCCCGGATGGCCTCTTGAGCGGTGATGATTACGACCGGGAGGATGAGCAGCGTAATAGTCAGTGCCCCGGATAAGATGCTCCGCTGCAGAGCCAGTATCGACACAAAGAGCCCCAGGCCCACCAGACCATAAATGATAGAAGGCACCCCGGCCAGGTTGGAGATATTAGTTTGAATGAGCCGCGTCAACCAGTTGCGGGGGGCGTACTCCTCCAGGTAAATGGCTGCCCCCACGCCCAGGGGCAGGGAAAACAGAGCAGTCAGACCCATCAACCAGAGGGTTCCCAATAGGGCGGGCTTGATACCTGCCTGCTCAGGGAAGCGCGAAGGGTAGCTACTAAGAAATTGCCAGTCCAGCCAGCCTACTCCGTCCCAAAGCACATCTGCGAGTAGCATTGCTAATACTACAATTCCTACCGTGGTCGCTGCCAGACAGATTGCCCGAAAACCTCTGCCTATCCTCTGGCGAGCCAGGAACCGCCTGTCGAAGATGTCCCTGGTCTTCATCAGTATCTCTCCCTGTAGCGGACTACAAGCTGACCCAGGGTGTTCATGATGAGAGTCATCACAAAGAGGGTCGTGCCGACGGCGAAGATACTTTGGTACTCTAGGGTGCCGCGGGGTGTATCACCGCCGCTCACCTGCACGATATAGGCTGTAAGGGCCTGAATACTTTCCAGGGGATTGATGGTCAGTTTGGGAGTTGCGCCTGCCGCCATGCTCACGATCATAGCCTCGCCGATGGCGCGAGAGATGGCCAGGATGAAAGAAGCGGAGATGCCAGAGAGGGCTGCCGGCAGGACCACCCGCGTGGTTACCTCGAACCTGGTGGCGCCTAGAGCGTAAGCTGCTTCCCGGAGAGATTGGGGCACGGACATCATGGCATCCTCGCTTAACGAGGCAACCATGGGAAGAATCATGGTCCCTATCACAAGACTGGCACTCAGGGCGTTGAAGACGCTCATATCTGGGAAGAGGTAGCGGCGCAGCAAAGGGGTAACAAAGGTAAGGGCGAAATAGCCGTACACCACGGTTGGGATACCGGCCAGAATCTCCAGAAGTGGTTTGAGCAGCCGACGCACCCCGTCCGGAGCATACTCGCTGAGATAAGTAGCGCTGGCCAGGCCGATGGGAAGGGCTACCAGACTTGCGCCTGCGATGACCAGAAGGGTTCCTCCCACCAGCGGCAGAATGCCAAAATGTTTGGGGGTGAAAAGGGGCGTCCACCTGGTTCCGGTAAGGAATTCGATGATGGGCACTTCCTGAAAGAAGCCCATCGTCTCAGTGAACAGAAAAATGACGATGCTTATAGTAGTGAGAACTGAGACCAGCCCACACAGTAAGAGTATCCCATGGATGGCTCCTTCTTTTAGGCGGCGGCGTTTGGTTCTCTTGAAAAGCAGACGCCCCAGTTCGGTGCGGGTCTCTACCTTTCCCACGAGCATTGGTACATCTTTCTGCATAGTTATTCTCCAGGTACTGGCTCATTTATTAAGATTCATTTCCCAGTTATTATAAGCGAGGCCGTTCCTGCAGGCAATACCCTGCCAGGAACGGCCGTTGGTCATCTCGATACTGAGAGTTACTGGATTGCAGCCTACCAGGCTTAGTTCACTACTTCTTCCAATTACGAGTTTCCTTAGCCGCCAAAGTATTGCTGGAGGGCCGCATCATAGTCTGCCTGGGGTAGTGCCACATAGCCCACCTCAGGAACCAGGACAGGAGCCTTCTCCAGATAGAAGCGCACGAACTCTTGCACCTCCGGCCTCTCCAGAGCCTTTGTGCTCACGTAGATGAATAGTGGCCGAGACAAGGGGGAGTACGTCCCGTCGTTTATGGTTTGCACTGAAGGGAGAACGGGACCCTGGCCGCTGTCAATAGGGATCAGCCTTAGCCTGTCCTTGTTTGCCGCATAGTAAGCATAGCCGAAGTAACCGTGAGCGTTTTTATCCTCGGCAATGCCCACTGCCAGGATGTGGTCATCCTCAGAAGCGGTATAGTCGGTGCGACTGGCATCTTCCTCTCCCATAATCTCTTCAGTGAAGTAGTCAAAGGTGCCTGACTCTGTGCCCGGACCATAGAGGCGAATGGGTTCATCAGGCCACTCGGGACGGATCTGATTCCACCGGTTGATCGTGCTCTCTGGTTCCCAGATCTTCTTCAGTTCCTCCACGGTCAGGTAGTCCACCCAGGTGTTTTGGGGATTAACCATGACCGCTATACCGTCGAAGGCAACTTCGAGTTCGATGAATTCGATGTCATTGGCAGCAGCCTCCTCTGCTTCGGAGTCCTTAATGGGCCGGGAGGCGTTGTTGATGTCCGTCTCCCCAACAGCGAATCGCTTGAAGCCTCCACCGGTGCCAGAAACTCCTATCGTCACCTCGACCTTAGGGTGCACCTTTCGGAACTCCTCAGCTACCGCCTCGCTGATGGGGTAGACAGTGCTGGATCCATCTATCACGATGGTACCGCTTAATTCCGGGGCAGGCTCGACTGGGGCGGGCTCGGCTGGCGGGGGTTCCACTGCCGGGACGGGCTCGGCTGGCTCGGGGGCGGCCGGCGCGGGCGCACAGGCTGCCAGGCTTAGAGCCAGGGAGAGCAATCCCGCCATAGCCAGGATAATCCACTTGCTTCTTGTCTTACACCTTTTTCTTACATTAGCTTGCATCTTTCTCCCTCCGTATCTTCTTGGCTAGAATTTTCCAACCAAGGTCTAGTCTCATTAGAATTCATCTGAACTATTTGTGGCTCGTCGTGACGGTCATCCTCGACTCACTATCTCACTGCTCTAGATCACAGGCGTCTCACCTCCTTCTTTTCCCTGGAGCACCCCGTCTCATTTATAGACTTCACCATTGAAATAGTGTCTCTGGAGCCCCCTGGTAGGTAGACCAAATAAGGTTTCCCTCTGAAAATACATCTTAATTTCATGCTCCTTTGTGCCACTTGTGGCATGAGGGTTTGATGACTTTGACTTAGACAAAAAACCTTAAACCAGTTCTGCCTTCTCTACCTAGCCTAGCAGAGGAAGTTAAACCCTGGTTTAAGGCTTATTTAAGGGAAGGTAAAATCTGGGTTAATTTTTGCCGACACTGGTTAGAGTTCGGCAGGCTGAAGCTTTTTAGGACTCTGACAGGTCAGAAAGCAGTCTCTTGATTCTATGTTCAATATCAGCTCTTACTTCTCTAAATGCCTCCCTAGATTTCCCTGCCGGATCTTCCAGTCCCCAGTCTTCTGTTTTGTCCGGAGGTGTAATGGGACATTCCTGCACACACCCCATGGTGTAAATCTGGTGAGAATTCATGATCATTTCTGGAGTCAACATTTTTGAAGACTGGCGGGAGATGTCAATGTCTTTTTCTTTCATAACTTCAATGGCTACAGGGTTGATCTGGCCACTCGGATTTGTTCCAGCACTTATGCCCTGGTAATCCGGATTCTTATTATAATAATTAAAAAATCCTTCAGCCATTTGGCTTCTACAGGCATTCTCGGTGCAAACAAACAAAATATATTTCTTCATCATTGCAATAGTAACGAGAAAGATATAATTGCATACATATAATTGCATATCGGGCTGATGCAATTTGATCCAGGAAGACATCTTTGCTGCTTTGGCAAGATTACGAGCTCCCCTCTGTCCAGGCTGTCCGCTGCTGGTCTTTTTCAGTCCCCCATCTCTTCTATCTCAAGATACTTCACTATGGCCCGGGCGAAGGTATCGAAATCACCCAGATCACTTTGGAGAATTTGGTAGCTCTTCTTCCGGTCCAGGTCCCAGTAAATATGGACCAGGCGGTTTCGGAACTTGATCATTTCAGAAAATTTTGCCGCGAATTCTGGAGGGACAATCCCGCTACCAGCCAATATGCCAGCGATAGAGGCGAGCTCATCTGGCCGACGGAGACCTTTTTGCGATATTAGCGTATTGCCAATATTCAGGCAGCATTCGATGGCAAGCTGAAGGAATCTCTCCACGCTAGCCTGAATCTTGAAGTCAGTGGAGAATTCCTCCAGAGAGTAGGACTGAAGTTCTCTCAGCTTACTCACATAGTCTCGCAAAAGAGTTAACTGTCTTTCAATGAGATCCCGGTCTACCATTCGCTTCTCCTTATCTTCGTATAGACCTTTCTCTTTTATCTGTCTAAACAGCTCTTGTCCATAAGTTCGCAAATAAGGCTGCACGTCAAAATAGTCCTCAGTGGTGCGGATCTCAAAATTCACCCGCAGGTTTTCCAGAGAAGAGAAGAGCAGCAGTCCGTCTCTGAGTATCCGGTAACGGAGATCAGGAGGTGCTAAATTCAGGATAGTAAGATCGACCGCCTCATCCTCCACCAGATCCTGGAAGATCTGGATCAGCTCCAGTTCCCGGTTCAGATAATCTTGTTGAGAAAGATTTGGGTCAAAGAGGAGGGCGATATCTATGTCGCTGAACTTATGAGCCCCTCCTTTGGCATAGGAGCCAAAGAGATATGCTAGAGCCACCTCTTGCTGCGGGAGTTTCTCCTGACAAGCTATTCTCAAGCTGTCCAGGTCCAGGGGTCTCCCCATTCTGTTCTTGATAGTAGGGAGCAAGCGCATGTAGTTTCCTCCTCTGGATTGAAGCTATTCAGTCCCTGGTGGGGGATATCTATAGTGACCCACGATTTTGTATTTAGGATTAGTCATAATGTCTGCCTCTACCACATAGCCCGGGTCAGGGGCGCTGTGGATAACCAGGGGGACACCTTCGGGGCTTAGAGTGTCGGAGACGATAGCCACATGGTCTGACCAATCATCTCCCTTGGTGCTGAAAAAGACGATATCCCCGGGAAGCCACTGGGCCAGATTTTCTGGATCGCCCGGTTTAAGCTCATTGGTCAGATCAAGACCGTATTTCTTAAAGAAGGCCTCCTGATGAGGGGTTCTGCGGAAGTCGATATTCTTATCTACCGTCTTAATCTCATAGAGCTTCCACGGATAATCCTGGGGGTAAGCCTTCATGTCCTGATACATAAGCTCCCTTAGATCGTAGCCCGCGCTCCTGAGGGCCCGGGCTATCACATCGGTGGCCAGACCCTCTCCCGGAGGAGGGTAACCACCTTCGTAGTACCCCGCTTTGTTAATAATGTGCTCGGTTATCTGTTTCTTGGCATCGGCGAGGATCTTTTGCTGAAGTTCTGCTATCTCTACCTCCCGGATGGTAAATCCCTCCGGGCTCTTTGGCTCCTCCGGGGTGACCTCCTCAGTTAAGGGTTCTTCAAGTGGCTGTTTAGCTTCCTCAGATGTTTCAGCCCGGCTAACGTCTGTTTCTATTACTTCTACCCCGGACCTTTTCTGAAGAAGCCGTTCGGCCACCGCTTTATCGTCGTAGCTGACCAGAAGAGCAAGAGCTTGAAGAGCAACCAGAGCGATGAGGGCAAAGGTAAGAAGACCGTCTCTGTTCTTCAATGGCGAGTCACTTCCCTATCTTCTTTGAGCTCTCGTACCGAGCCAGGAACTCATTCTGCTATAGGAGCTATTTTATAATAGTTTGACGGCTAAGGGAACCCATAGTCGTTGAATTTACCGCCGAGAAGTCCCCTTCCGTAAGGGAGGGGATGAGAGGCGGTTGCTTTCTCTTCCCTTTGTGCTATATTATTATAAGCGTCTACCTGCAGGCAAGGGGTCAGAATAACAGCAGCGCCCGGGAGCCCTGTATTCTGTAAAGCCGAATGGGAATGTCGGGCGGACGCAGTAGGGTGGGGACCACCCGAATTCAGGCCTGTCAGAGGCACCGCAGGTGGCCGATGAAGCAGGAGGCTCCTTCCGTAAGGGAGGAGTAGTTCACCATAAAAAGCCTCCTCTTCAAGACTTTCTTCAATGCCTGGCTCAGAGACATTCTTGTCGGGATGTAGCGCAGCTTGGTTAGCGCGCAGCGTTCGGGACGCTGAGGTCGTGGGTTCAAATCCCACCATCCCGACCATTTTAAAGTTGGTGATTCTTCTGCCAAAATTTTCTACCAAGTCTCCCATGCCTCCACTAGCCCCTACCTGAAAGATCGCATTAAAGCAGAGGTCAAGGTGGTTTATGAACGAACGGGATGATACAGAAGACTCGAAAGGAAAAAGATAATAGCAACAACAGCTATACTTCCCCCGCTGGCAAGTCCAAAATAATACGATAAAAATAAACCCACAATTACTGAAAGAAGAGAAAATATCACTGCAAGTAGAATTGTCTGTTTAAAACTTCGCTTAAATTGGATGGCCGTAATTCCCGGAATAACCATAAGCGCTCCGATGAGCAGAACACCCACAATTCGTATGGAAAGTGCTACAGTCAGTGCAGAAAGAATCATTAAAAGAAGGCTTAGTTTCTCAACTGGCAAACCGGCAACCTTTGCCGCCTCCTCGTCAAAGGCGATAAAGAATAATTCTTTATACACCAAATACATAGTGCTTAATATAACTACACCCAGACCGCCTATGAGGTAAAGATCACTCGTCAGTACGGTAGTGATACTCCCAAAAAGAAAACTAAGAAGACTGGCGTTGAATCCTTTTGCCAGGCTAATAATTACTGTGGCAATCGCCAAACTTCCAGAGAGAAAGAGGGCAAGAATTGATTCCCCGTAAATTTTCGTTCTCGCTCTTAGCCTTTCCATACCAACTGCCCCGATAAGCGACGTGGCAAGCGCAGTTAATATAGGATTCGTATACGTCAGTACTCCCACGGCGATACCAAGCAAAGATACATGAGCAAGCGTGTCGGCAAATAGGGAATAACGTCTAACAATGAGAAAAACGCCAATAATGGGAGCAATTACGGCAATTATGAGCCCTGCCGCAAAGGCTCGTATCATAAAACTATATTGAAAAATTTCTAGCATATCTTAATTAGTGGCCATGGAGAATAAACTTTACATTTTTTCCGTAAACCTTTTCCAATTGCTCCTCTTTAAAAATCTCTCGCGGCGTGCCATGGTAAACTAGTCCGCGGTTGAGACAAATAAGGCACGATGCTTGATTGGCCAACACGTCAATGTCATGAGAGACAAATAGTATGGTCAGTCCGAGTCTTATGTTCAAATCTTCCAGAAATTGATAAAAATTTTCTTGCGAGGGCAGATCGACGCCGACTGCTGGCTCATCAAGAATAAGAAGCTCTGGCTCACTGGCAAGGGCCCGTGCGATGAATACGCGCTGACGTTCTCCGCCTGACAGATCCGCGATCAGCCGATGCTTCAGATGTTCGATGCCGCTTATATGGAGTGCTTTGTTTATCGCGCCTACGTCAGTCTGGGAAAATTTTCTAAGCATTCCTCGCCTGGCAATACGTCCTTGACCGACTACTTCTTCTACGGTGATTGGGAAGTGGATGTTAATTTGGGTGGCTCTTTGCGGCACATAACCAATCTTTGACCAATCGCGAAAAATATTAGTATCTTGACCAAACAAGGTAATATGTCCAGAGGTGGGACGAAGTAAACCCAAAATAACCTTTACGAAAGTGGTTTTCCCGCCGCCATTTGGGCCAAGGATGCCCGCATATTCGCCTTTCTCTATGGCAACACTGATATTTACAAGTACGGGTTCGCCATTGTAACTAAAATTTACATCTTTTAATTCGATGAGGTTCATAGATCATCTATTGACATTCCAGCGCTAGTCGTAAATTTTCAAGATTCTCTGTCATAAGGCTAAAATAGTCCCTTCCGTTTTCAATGTCCTCTGTTGTAATGTCTTCGGGCGGATTCAATACCAGTGTTTTTGCTCCGGTTTCCTTAGCGATAGTTTCCGTGAGTTTTGGGTTGCCAATAAGCCTCTCCATAAATATATAGTTGATATTTTTTTCTTTGATTAACTCAACAATTTCGGCCAACTTCGCCGGGGATGGGTCTTCTTCAAAAATGCCGGCAATCGGAATCTGCGTCAGGTTGTATCGCTTAGCCAGATAGGCAAATGCAGCGTGCGAAGTAATAAAATCTCTTCTTTGGCATGAGGCAAGCCCCGCCTTAAATCGGTTGTCCAAATCTATAAGTTTGCGTTTATAAGATGTTGCGTTATTTTGATAGAAACTGGTATTTGCCGGGTCAATCTCGGAAAGTTTTTGAGTGATATTGTTTACTATTTCCTGAACAAGAACGGGGTCGGCTAAAATGTGAGGATCAAATAAATGTTCCTCATTTGCCTCGTCTTCGTGTCCATGTTCGTGTTCATGTCCGACGATCGCCGGAAGGAGAGATAGGCCAGTGCTTGCTTGTACTGTTGCCATTTTTAGGTCGGGCAAAATCCGATCTGCCCAGGGCTCAAAGCCAGCTCCGACAAAAACAAAAAGTTGCGACTGCTCGATGGTAACTCGATCTTGCGGAGTAGGAGTGAATTCATGAGGTTCTGTCCCCGGTGGTATTAGGGAAGACACTTCCACCCTTTCCTTTCCGACCGCCTTCACGAACTCAGCTAACGGATAGACGGTCGTTGCAACTTTAATTTTATCTAATCTCCCGCTTAGCTGTTGGGCAGGCTCGGTTGGGGTGGGGGCTTCCACTGCCGGCGCGGGCTCGGCTGGCTCGGGGGCGGCCGGCGCGGGCGCACAGGCGGTCAGGCTTAGAGCCAGGGAAAGCAATCCCGCCATAGCCAGGATAATCCACTTGCTTCTTGTCTCACATTTTTTTCTTACATTGGCTTGCATCTTTCTCCCTCCGTATCTTTTTGGCTAGAATTTTTGGACCAAGGTCTAGTCTTATTACCTCGGTCTTTAGAATTAATCTGAACTATTTGGGGCTCATCGTGATATGGAAAGTTGTTTTGTGTGCTATTTGTTCGCCTATTGGCATTTTTTACAAAGACCTAAAAATTCTACAAGATGGTGCTCAACTTTAAATTGTTTTTGTGAAAGTGTTTGTTCTATCTGCTTTATTTTTTTCTCTACGTGTAATAAGTCTTCAACCTCTCCACATTTTTGACACACGGCATGGTGATGGTGCATAATCGCTAGCTCGAATCTATCCTTCTTTTCTCCAAAAGTTATTTTTCTTACCACACCTTGCTCCAGGAGAAAAGCGAGTTCGCGGTAGACAGAAGTTTTATGAACGATGACTTTTTCCTTTTTGAGGTGTTCGATAATCTCTCCCGCAGAAAGAGGCTTTTTTGAAATTCCAAGTTCTTCGATCAGGGTTTTTCGTAATTGAGTGATTCGAAATTTTTTATTACGAAGTTGGTTGATTAGGGCAACAGTGTGGCTCATGTGGTTATTCTAATGCAACCGAGTAGCGTTTGTCAATAGAGCGAACCTCCGGAAAGCTATGCCATTCCCCCCTCTATCCCCTGGCGGTATAATAAACCCGTAGAACTGGGTCCAGATTAAAAATAGAGATGAAATTGAAAAGAAGGGGGAGTGGTATCTCTTGGCCAGTAAGGTCTATTTCACCACTGCCCGAACCAGAAGCGGAAGAAATCTTCTGGACAAGACGGCCAGCCTTTTTGAGCGGGCTGGCTTTGGAAAGTTTATCCAGAAAGATGATTTGGTAGCCATAAAACTACATATAGGTGAGCCAGGTAATCTGGCTTTTCTCCAGCCGCCCCTGGTGCGTCGGGTGGTGGAAAAAATTAAAGAGAAGGGCGGTAAACCCTTTCTTACCGACTCCAATACTCTTTATGGGGGCTACCGCTCCAATGCTGTGGACCACATGGAGAGTGCTTTAAAAAATGGTTTCAGCTATGAGACAGTAGGGGCGCCCTTTATTGTGGCTGATGGCCTGCGGGGCCAGGAGTATGAAGTGGTATCCATCGACGGAGTGCGTCTGAAGGAGGCCCGCATCGGTGCTGCTCTGGCCCGGGCCGATGCCATGATCGCCCTCACTCATTTCAAGGGACACGGGGCGACAGGGTTTGGAGGAGCTCTCAAAAATGTGGGCATGGGAGGAGCCTGTCGGGCGGGTAAGCAAATCCAACATTCCTCGCTTAAGCCCAGGATTGACCAGAGCAAATGTACGGGCTGTAAGAGGTGCGTCAAAGTCTGTCCCGAGGAAGCTATCGCTTTGGATGAGGCCAAGAAGGCCTTCATAGATTATTCTTTATGTATTGGATGTGCTGAATGTACCATAACTTGCCTGGAGGGAGCCATTGCGGTTAACTGGGACCAGGGAGAAGAAGGGAGTCTCCAGGAGAGGATGTCTGAATACACTCTGGGAGTAGTGGTCACCAAACCGGGAAAGTGTGGCTTTATGAACTTTCTCTTGAACATCTCCCCAGATTGGGATTGTCCCGGATGGAGTGATGTTCCTATCGTGCCTAACCTGGGCATCCTGGCCTCCACCGACCCCATTGCTATTGATCAGGCTTCGGTAGATCTGGTGAATTCAGCTCCTGGTCTACCTGATTCCCGCCTGGGCGATCAGTTGAGGGCTTCCGATAAGTTTGCCGTGGTTCATAAGATTGACTGGAGCTATCAGTTGAAGCATGGGGAGAAGATCGGTCTGGGGAATCGGGAGTATGAGCTAATTGAGATCGAATAAATGAATTATTGGTGGACTGTCCACTAATCTCCATAGAGCTTCTCCGGTTCTGAAGTCTTTTCCATGGGGGTGGCGCTAGACCTGCGGAGATTTGTTATGGGCGAACTAATTGCTGAGAACATCGAAGTGACATTCGAGCAGAGAATAGGTGGAAAGCTTCCGCTGGCTTTCCGATGGCGGGGTGAAGGTTACGAGATTCAGAAAGTGCTGGAAGTGTGGGAGGAACACGGCTTAGGCAAAGCTCCTCTGCGGCGCCCCCATTGGTGGCAGCGGCGTCATCGGGTCCACTATATCGTCAAACTTGAGGATGGAGAGACCTACGAGATCTACTGGGATAGGGGATCCAAAAAGAAGGACTGGACTCTTTTGAAGCGGATTTGAAACAAAAATTTGAAACAAAACAGTGTATCCCTGCCTATTTAGAATTTCCGAGAATCCTTACTTTTTCAGTTTTTTATTCACGGAGCTCTTCTCTCGGGTTTCTTCTCTGAAAAAAGTAAATCGATTTTCCTGTGACACATATCCTACTCTCAGGAGACATGATAATTGTTGGCCTATAATTCCACTCGCCAGCTTATTCTCTGCCAGAACGTATGTGTGGCCGATACTTTTGTAAAAAGGCTTTTGGGGGCCACCAAAGAAATCGCCCATGCGCCGCGGCGCACCACGTCGCATGAAAATGGGGTTATTTTCAAGGGAGACTTTGGAAATTCCTATGACGGGATCTTAATTAGACCGTGCCGATCGATCCACACTTTTTTCTTGAAATATCCTCTGGATGTGATCTTTTTGGACCAAAACAAGCACATCTGCAGGATTTACTCCCACCTGAAGCCCTTCCGGATCACCCCCCTGATTCCCTCAGCCCAAATGGTATTGGAGCTGATGGGGGGCACTCTTCTTCCCTCCATGGCTCAAAAGGGGGATATTGTTATTTTCTTAGATAGAGAACCGGATAGATCTTAGCAGAGAGCTACAGCCAGGGTCTATCCGACGGGATTTTCTGGGAACATTCTATCCCTTCCTGGTAGCCATGGGGTATTCTCTCAGATTTTAATACCTGCCGATGTCTCCCCTTCAATTTCTTTACAGAGGCCCTTCCTTTTGGTATAATACACTTATACACATTTAACTAGAAACTTATATACAGTAATCATCCATAATCGCTGGGCACCGGCTCCAATAATAATGGAAATGTTCATTTATGTCCATTGATCAGGACCTTTGTCTTACTCACTGTGGATGATCAAAAGCTCCCACTGATGTTGGAAGGCTCACATATATCTCACCTATATAAGTAACATATGGGACTGCATAAAGTGCGAAGATCAGAATTAAAGAAGCTTCCCTTTCCCCATAAGAATCGCCTCCGAAGGCTTTTGACGGCCGCCTTTCTTCTATCTCTGGGGATCCTGGTACTGGGCTACATATCCTTTCTCCGCAGCCAGATATTCGGTGAAGATGATCTGACCGTGGTAGTTATGGCCGGCCTGGATATTCCGAAATATACCATCATCAGGGAAGAAATGCTAAAGGTCAGAAAAGTCCCCCGTCTCTTTGCCCATCCAGAAGCCATCTCCCAGCCTGACCAAATAGTGGGGAAGATATCTCAGAGGGATATATTCAAGGAGGAGGTTTTCCTTCCGGCTATGGTGGTAAGAGGAACCCAGGGTGAGCTTCGGATCTCTCATGCCATTCCCGATAATCTCCGACTGGTCTCGGTTCCCATAGGTACAGCTCTTCTAGAAGCAGACGTCCTCCGCCCCGGGGATAGGGTGG
>NZ_BLRZ01000006.1 GCF_013281975.1 Candidatus Hakubella thermalkaliphila
TGTCTCATAATTGATTAGCGGTTCTCCTTTCCAGTTCATACTGATAAAAGAAAACGTTCTCTTGTCCTTCTACCTTTCTATCCATAAAGACTACGTTGGGATGCCTTCTGAGCAACTCTCTTATTCCCTCACTCTTGGTCACAGCAGGTGAGATTATCAACCCATCCACCATTTTCCCTCGCAGGACCTGAAGGTAGAGCTTTTCCTTCTCCAGATTCTCGTCGGTGTTGCACAGGACAAGATTGTAGCCATGCTTATAGGCTATATCTTCTACGCCGCGAATGACTGAGGTGAAGAAGGGGTTGGAGATATCGGCAATAATCAGGCCGATGGTATGGGTCTTGGCAGTCTTGAGGCTGCGGGCCAGGGCGTTGACCTGATATCCGCTCTCAGCTATAGCTTGATCTACCCGGCGGGTAAGCTCTGGGCTTACGTATCCGCTTTTGTTTATGACCCTGGAGACAGTGGCAACGGAGACATTGGCCATTTTGGCTAGATCCTTGATGGTGGTCATAAATGCTCTCTACTACCCATTTTCGGGTCCAGATTTTTTCCAAATCCAGGCCATTTTCTGAACTTTACGAAACGTTTACGTAACCGTTCTCATGCAATCGCGCTTATTCTAAACGATTACATAAACGATTACAAGAACTTCGAAAGGAAATTATTAGAAAATTTTTAGAAAATTTAGTTCTTCACCCAGAATAACTTGAAGAGAAATTCTGCAGATGTTGTAGCATCTGATTCCATATCTTGCAGGAATCGGGATGCAGAGGTTTCCCCTCGGTCAGAACATAGATCAAGCTTTGCTTGTAGCAAAGCTTGAAGGCTTCATTGAGGTCTTCCAGAGCTGTCCTTCGCAGAATGTCCACCCCAGGATATGAGCGGTAGAGTTCCACTTTGTCGGAAATATACACTATGTGATCCAGAGGAAACATTTGGATGGAACCCACAGTATGCTTTCGCACCGCTGAGAGAACCTGGGGGTCCCATATCCCGAAATTTTCTCGAATCAGCTCAGGACCAGCAAGGGCATGCAGGAGATCGGAGGTTTCCAGTTCAAATTCGGTGCAGGGGATTTTCTTTTCCTGTACCAAAGCAACCAAATCCTGGGGTGGGAAAACTCGCCCATAATCATGGAGGAGGGATGCCACCTTCGTTCTTCCCTGATCCACCCCATATTTTTCGGCCATCCTCTCGGCAAAGGCCATAGTCTGGTAAGAGTGGGAAAAGAGATCTGGCTCGTATAGTGCTCGCAGTTTCTCCACCAGGCGGTCCACAAAGCTCTGATCAAATTCCTGGTAATTTATCATGAGGTGGCCGTCACCTACGAAATCTTGAAAATATTGGCTATTTTCTAACTGAGTATTGTCCTGATTTTGGTTCATGATGAATTCTTATACAGGCCCATCTTGTAAATATAATTCATAACTCCATCAGGAAGAAGGTATGTTATGGCTCTGCCCTCTCTAACCCTTCTTCTGATATCTGTGGAGGAGATAGCCAGAGCAGGAATCTCCATGTCATAGATGATGTTGTTTTTCGGATCCACCTCTTTCTTTCCCATCAACATCTCCCTTAAAGACTCAATTTTTTTTAGATCATAGCCGGGCCTGGTAGCAGCGATGAACTTGCAGAGCTTCACCGCGGTCTCGGGATCCTTCCAGGTCAGGATGTCGAAAATAGCATCAGCTCCGGTGATGAAAAAGAGATCCACTTCCTCTCCATAAATCCTTCTCAGCTCTTTCAAAGTATCGATGGAATAGGTGGTGCTCTTCCGATCCACCTCCATACGGGAGACGGTAAATCTGGAGTTGGAAGCTGTGGCTATGACGGTCATGAGATAGCGATCCTCGGCACTGGCCAGATCTTTACGAGATTTATGAGGAGGTCTGCCGGTAGGCATAAAGATGACCGTGTCTAACTGAAATTGATAGAGGGCCTCTTCTGCTGTGACCAGATGTCCATAGTGAATGGGGTTAAAGGTCCCCCCCATTATTCCTATTTTGGTTTTCGGGCTACTTGCGGACCTGTCCCTGTCCATACACCACAAACTTTGAGGTAGTCAATTCCTTAAGACCCATGGGGCCCCGGGCATGGAGCCTCTGGGTGCTGATCCCGATCTCCGCGCCCAGGCCATATTGAAAGCCATCGGTAAACCTGGTGGATGCGTTTACGTACACAGCCGCAGAGTCCACCTCCTGGGTAAATTTCTGAGCGCTGCAGTAGTCATTGGTGACAATAGCGTCACTGTGGTGGGACCCGTATTTGTTGATATGATCTATGGCTTCCTGTAGAGAATCTAGCACTTTAACGGCGATTTTTAAATCAAGATATTCTCGATAATAATCATCTTCAGAAGCAGGCAAAACCTCCTGGCCATAGCTCAGGGTTCGAGAACATCCGTAGACAGTTACTTTCTTCTCGGTCAAAGCCTGGATGGCCCGGGGCAAAAAAACGTCTGCTATGCTCCCGTGTACTAAAAGACTCTCTGCGGCATTACATACTGAAGGCCGCTGAGTTTTGGCGTTGAGGAGGATCTGGAGGGCCATCTCCACATCGGCATTCTCATCTACGTAGATATGACAGTTGCCTATTCCGGTCTCAATTACCGGAACGGTAGAATTGGCCACCACATTCTCGATTAAGTCCTTGCCGCCCCTGGGGATAAGAACGTCCACATATTCCCTCAGCCTCATCAACTGGACTGCATATTCCCTCTCTGGAGAGGAGACGAGTTGAATGGAGTCCTCTGGCAGTCCAGCCTCTTTAAGACAGTCCCGGAGTACCCCTACCAGAGCAACATTGCTGGATAGCGTATTGGAACTACCTCTGAGGATGACGGCATTGCCGGACTTAAGGCAGAGGACCGAGGCATCTACCGTAACATTGGGCCTGGCCTCATAGATGATTCCCACTACTCCCAGAGGCACCCGTACTTTGGTCAGTATAAGGCCGTTGGGAAGTCTGCTTCCCCATATGATCTCGCCTACCGGGTCCGGCAGGCCGATCAGGCTTTTGATTCCCTCCGCCATGTCTGCCACGCGTTTCTCGTTCAGAACCAGCCGGTCCAGAAGAATTTCAGACATGCCCCTGGCTTGGGATTCTTCAACATCCTTTTGGTTGGCCTCCATGACCCGGACCGAGTTTTCCATCAAAGCGTCGGCCATAAGGATAAGGGCTGAATTTTTGACCTGGGTGGAGGAACTGGCGAGAATGGTGGCTGCTTTTTTGGCCCTCTGGCCCATTTCTGTCAAATCCATCATCTGGCGCTCTCTCTCCGGATAACTGCCTAAAATCCCCTCTGCCGCTAACTGGTTCACACTGATAACATGAAAAATGAGGTATCACCAAAGTGTAGATAAAAGGCCCGAGACTAAGTTTTGCTCTGGCCTACGGTACCAGGCCTATTTTTCAGTATGAGCCAACTGCTTATTATATCACAGGATAACGTCCTCCCTCCCTTTGAAAAGAGAGGGATTAGAGGGTGATTTTTTCTAAAACACGACCATCAAATCTCGGTGCACAACCTCGGAACCATAATCTCTGCCGTATTTTCTTATAATCTCTTCACTCCTGAGACCAGCAATACGACGAACCTCCTGATGGGAGAAGTTAGTCACCCCCCTGGCTACCAGCTTCCCCTCTCCGTCAATGAGATCCACATTATCGCCTGATTCAAATTCTCCTTCCACCTGAAGAATGCCCACTGGCAAAAGGCTTCTTCCATCTTCCCGAATAGCCTTCACTGCTCCCGCATCGATGATAATTTTGCCCTTGCACTGTCGCCCAAAGGCAATCCACCTCTTCAGACTGGCTACTTTTTCCTTGCGAGGCTTAAAGTAGGTTCCTACTTCCTTGCCGGCCAGGATCTCTTGCAGGATTCCTTCTTTTCGACCGTCAGCTATTATCACCCCAATGGATGAGAAGGTAGCAATCCGCGCTGCCTGAATCTTAGTCACCATACCGCCCCGGCTGCGACCAGAACCCGCTCCGCCGGCTATCTCCTCTATCTCAGGGCTTATCTCTTCCACCTCGGAGATTATCTCCGGATGATCACAGAGGTAGGGATCCGTAGAGCACAACCCTTCTATATCGGAAAGAATGATCAGAAGATCGGCATTGGCCAGACTGGAGACCAGAGCAGCCAGAGTGTCGTTATCGCCAAATTTGATCTCCTCAACAGCTACCGAGTCATTTTCATTGATAATAGGGATAACTCCAAACTTAAGCAGGGTGGAGATGGTATTTCTAGCATTTATGTACTGCTGGCGCCGGGTGGTATCCTCCTGAGTTAGAAGAATCTGCCCTACTCTGATTCCCTGCTGGGAGAAGAGGGTTGAATACATATGCATAAGAAGCCCTTGCCCTACTGCTGCCGCTGCCTGAAGCCTGGGAATCTCTCCAGGCCTCTTCTTAAGATCTAGAGATTCTACACCAGCAGCAATGGCTCCTGAGGAGACGATGATGATTTCATGCCCCCGCTTCTTTAGCTCCGAAATCTCCCTTGCCAACCTGGCCATCTGGGGTCGATCTAGTCTTCCGGAGGGAGAGGTAATGCAACTGGATCCGATCTTGATTACTATTTTTTGCAGATTGGACAGAGTTCTGGCCAAGTTTTTCCCCACCTCTTGGTAACCTCGTCCCCTCGCCTCTTTACTTCCGAAATCTCCCTTGCCAGCCTGGCCATCTGGGGTCGATCTAGTCTTTCCCCAGGTAGAGGTTAGCCACCTACTCTTGAGCCTATCAAACAACTCTCACTTTTGGAAGACCTGCCGGGCGAGAGCTCACTCCACAAATTCAAATTCCACCTCTCCGATAGCTACAGTATCGCCCTCTTTGATGCCCAGCTTTTTAAGTTCTTCATTCACACCCAGATGGTCAAACTGCTCATTCATGTACTGGACAGCTTCTTCGTTATCCAGATCAGTCATGGCTGCCAGTCTCTCCACCTTTTTCCCCTCAATCACAAATTTATCATTCCTTTTCTCCACCTTGAAGAAATCTTCCTCAGAAGCAGCAGTATAAACCTTCACTTTCTCCTTCAGCTCAATTGGCTCGGGAGGGCCCTCTGGTAAAGATACATGTTCCCGCTCAACAGTATTTAGGAGATCAGCCAGAGCCTCCACAAGTCTTTCCAACCCTTCTCCGGTGAGAGCGGAGACAGGCAGTACCGAGTGCTCATAGCGTTCTCGGAAGAACCTTTGTACTTGTCTAAAGTTGTGACCTCCTTCATCCCAATCAATCTTGTTAGCTGCCACCAGAAGGGGTTTACTATTCAGAGCTGGATCAAATTGGCTCAATTCTTTCCTTATGGCATCAAAATCGGAGAGCGGGTCTCTCCCTGTGGTTCCTGAAACGTCCAGGAGATGCAGAATAACTTTGGTCCGCTCTATATGCTTGAGAAACTTCAGACCCAGTCCATGCCCCAGATGAGCCCCCTCGATCAGGCCGGGGATGTCGGCCACCACAAAGTTCCTGTCGTCTGCTACCCTGACCACTCCCAGAACCGGATTCAAGGTGGTGAAGGGGTACTCCGCAATTTTGGGCCGGGCGGCTGAGATTCTACTGAGCAGGGTAGATTTGCCCACATTAGGAAATCCAACTATACCCACGTCTGCCATCAATCTAAGCTCCAGGTTTATCCACGTTTCCTCACCCTTCTCCCCCTTTTCGGCAAACCTGGGCCGCCTCCTTCTCTGGGAGACGAAGCTGGCATTACCACGACCACCCCTTCCTCCCCGGGCTACCACATATTCTGCCCCATTTTGACACAGGTCGACCAGTACTTGCTCCCCCTCTTCCGTCCTGACTACCGTCCCCCGGGGAAGATAGACCATCAAATCCTGGCCGTCCTTACCCTGCTTTTCCTGGGTTTGACCAGCCTGTCCATTTTCAGCCCGGAAGTGAATTCTGTTCTGAAAATCCAATAACGAGCTTTTGTCTCTGCTGGCTTTGAGGATAACGTCTCCTCCCTTCCCGCCCTTTCCTCCATCGGGAATCCCTACTTTGTTAACTTTGGTCCGGTGGAAGCTGAGGCATCCTTTTCCACCATCTCCGGCCTTGACCCATATTTTAGCCTGGTCCACAAACATCCAGAAGTCACTCCTCAAGCAGGTTTTCGGGGGAGGCCCAAAAGTCTATTAAAGGGTTTAAGATGTCTCTGCCTGCTGCTCAAAATCAACAAGATCGATCCTGAAAATGACCTGGGACTGTGGTGTTAACGTTTCAGCATTAACAAACTTGTCGAAGCCAGGTTGGGGGTAAGCCAGAAACTGAAGTCGGTAGGACCAAGGAGTGGTATCTAAGGCTTAACCCTACAGCGATACTTAAGAATCTTGGTTCAATATGTAGGGCAATTTCTTTAATTGAACCAGAACATATTGTATGTATTCAGGTAAATGACATTGTAGGGTTAAGTATAGCCTATCTGTTTCTGCCCATTTTCTCTGGGAGTGTTTCATTAGTCCCACCATATCTTACGAGGGTAGTATTTGCAGCCTTATGACGTAATTCCACAGATTGATTATGCGACCTGCTCTAGTCGCCTCTCATTTCTGTATTAAGATATTACGTCCACAATCCGGTCCGAGCCGCGGGAGCGAAAAACTACTACGCCATCTGCCTTGGCAAACAAGGTATCGTCTCCGCCGATACCCACATTGTAGCCCGGCTTAAACCTGGTACCCTGCTGTCTCACCAAAATGCTTCCCGCGGTAACCAGTTGGCCACCGTATCTCTTCACGCCCAGACTCTTGGGGTTGCTATCTCTACCGTTTTTAGCACTGCCAGTACCCTTTTTATGAGCCATATTTTAATACACCTCTTTCGCCACTTTTATCTTAAACATAATCTCCGGGGAGTTCAAGACTCCGCCTCTTCCAGCTCTCTGACCTTACTGACCTCTGCCACCTCTTCGGCTTCCTCTGCAGTGCCTAATCCTTCCGTCCCTGCTATCTTTTCCACCTTGAGCAGGGTATGCTTCTGGCGATGGCCTATTTTCCTTTTATATCCCTTTTTAGGCTTGTACTTAAAAACAATAATCTTATCGCCCTTCAGGTGCTCTACTATGGATGCTTTGATCTCCACCTGGGCCAGCAAGTGGGGATCAGTGATCACTCCATCTTTCTTCACCACAAGCTGAGCCCCTCGCAAAGAGAAGGTTTTGCCCACATCGCCTTCCAATCGGTCCACTAAAAGTTCAGTGCCTTCGCTGACTCTGTGTTGCTTTCCGCCTATAGTAACAATAGCGTAGTCTATGGCCATTACTCCTCCATGGTCTTCTTGCTTTGGACTGCCTGGCACAACGCCAGATATTATATCATCCCCCAGAGCCCTGTCAATCGTCGTTCAGCACCTCGGCATAGGCACAGGTACGGGTGACCTCCACGATTTTCACCTTGATTCTCTTGCGGAGATACTTTCTGCCATCCATGATTTGAATGATATAGCCCTCCAGCTTGGAGATGGCATCCCGGGGATTGTTAAGGTGAGGCTCTTCCACCTCCAGGTCGAGGATCTGACCCACCTGGACCGGAACAGCGGCCTTTTCTATTTCCTCTCTGTCTCCTTCTGCCATAAGGAGGAAGGTCTCGATGGGGGCACTATCATCACCTCTTATGATGATGGTGCGTCCGGTATCTCTTTCCAACCTTCTCAGGTTAGAGCCTCCCTGTCCAATAACCATAGCGGCCACGGCTGAGTTCATCCGGAAGAGGAAGGCCTCATGGGGTCTGGATCGAGCAATTTTCTTGATTTCCCTTTCTACTCTCAGGCGCATGGTCTCCTCGGAAAGGACATGGCCCAAGCCTCCACAGAAGGGACATTTCTTGCATAGAGTGCCCACTATTCCCTCGGAGACGTTCTTTCTGGTCATCTCAATCAGGCCCAGCCTGGATAGTTCCACCACCTGGGTCTTGGTCTGATCCTTTTTCAAATTCTCGGTGAAGGTGACCATCACTTTATCCCGATTTTCTGGCCTCTCCATATCAATAAAATCAATTATTATCATCCCTCCGATATCCCGCAGGCGAATCTGGCGCACTATCTCCTCGGCTGCCTCCAGATTGGTTCGGAGAATGGTATCCTCCAGATTTCTCCTCCCCACGAATCTTCCCGTGTTAACATCGATAGCCGTGAGAGCTTCAGTATGGTCAATGATGAGATAGCCTCCGGACTGGAGATCCACCCTCCTCTTAAGAGCCAGCTCTATGGCCTGATCCACATTATACTTTTCAAAAAGTGGATCTTCCTCCCGGTAGATTCCCACCTTTCTTATGGCAACCGGGTCCACCTTTCTCAAGAAATTGACGGCTTTGTTCTTTATATCCTTGGAATCGGTGATGATGGTCTCAAAGTCATCGGAGTAGGTATCCCTCAGCACCCGGCTGAGGAGATCCAGCTCCTGGAAGATTTTCTCAGGACCCCGGACTTTTCCGATCTTTCTTTTGATCTTGCTCCAGAGACCGGTAAGATATTTGAGATCCCTCTTTAAAGTACTGTCATCTACCCCTTTGGCCGCGGTGCGGACAATGATACCGCCTTCCCTCGGCCTTATTTTGTGAGCTATCTCCCTCAGTCTCTCCCTCTCTTTGTTGTCCAATTTGCGGGACACTCCGATTCCCGAACTGTAGGGCATGAGCACCAGAAACCGCCCAGGGATGGAAATAAAGGTAGTCAATCTGGGGCCCTTGGACTTTATGGGATCCTTGATTACCTGGACTATGACGCTCTGGCCTGGCTTCAGGACTTTGTGAATCTGCTGGGGCACCGGTCCAGAATCATCCATCAGCTCAGGCGGCACAAAAACTTCATCCATATACAGAAAGGCGTTCTTTTCCTCTCCTATATCTATAAAAGCGGCATTAAGACCCGGCAGCACGTTCTGCACCCGTCCTGAATAAATGTTGCCTACCAGAGATTGTTTGCCCCGGCGTCCAAAGTACAGCTCCACCACACTGTCGCCCTCCAGCACGGCTATTCTTACCTCATGTTCATCCGCGCTGATTATCATTTTTTTACTCATAATTCTTCTATTCAAATCCGTCTCCTTAACCACTCTGTGAAAATAGCCAAAAATTTCCTCCTGACCTGACCTTACTATTAGTATATTGCAATAACCGATCTACTATGATCATATCTCAAAGAGATCCTTTAGTTCTCCTCCTCTATAGTAGTACAACCCCACTCTCTTTACCTTTTCCAACACCAGGCCCTCTTCGGTGAACTTCTCTTTCCAGAGATCCGGTAGCTCAAAGGGCTTAAAGCTTCCCTGACTGCCCGCCCGGCCCAGAATCCGCAGCAGAGCTGTAGAACCAGAGAGACTTTGCAGTCTGGCCGCTATGACTTTATCCGATAATTTGGTCAAAGATGTCACAAATTTCTCCAGTTTCTCTTTTTGCGGCCCATCTTTGGTCGCCATCCCACTAGAGGCCCCATCGAGTCTAACCTCTATGGTATAATCGGCCACGTCTATCCGACTCATTAGAGATCTAGCTTTAGGATCAATTATTTGGGCCTGGAGTACCTGCACGCCCGCTATCAGATTCTGGTTGAGCCTGGCTACAAGTTCTCTGGGAGATATCGGGCGTGCCAGCATAAGATCGGCATATTCACCCTCGCTTTCCACTCCCACAGGAGGAGGTGGCCCGAAGCTGATCTGAGGCCTGGGGTTAAATCCCTGACTGTAGAGGATAGGTAGAGCCGCCCGGCGGACCACTCTGGAGAAAAGCCTCACCATGTCCAGTTGGGAGAGAAAGCGGGCCTCATCCCTCTTGGTAAACCGAATGCGCACCTTGAATTTGTCTCTGTCCCGGATCCTGGAGCGAAGAGGTTCAGCGGGCGAGGGCGGTTCCTTTCCCTCACCTTGCCTGTCCAGAATATTGGCACACCCAAAATCGCCACAGAGTCCACAATCATAACACCCGTGCCACCTGCAGTCCAGGGTCTTCTCCCCCTCTTTAGCCTTATGGTACTCCTGAAGTAGAAAACCTCTGGAAACACCGCAATCAAGGTGATCCCAGGGCAAGGTTTCTTCCTCAGCCCGTTCCCTGGTCACGTAGAACTCAGGGTCGATTCCTTTCTCCGCAAAGGCCTCCAGCCAGGGGGCCAGGGAGAACTGCTCCGACCACCCATCGAAGCGGCACCCCTTTTGCCAGGCTGCCTCCACTGCCTCAGCCACCCGCCGATCGCCCCGCGCCAGCACTCCTTCCACCAAACTGGCCTCCGGGTTGTGCCACTTTAACTTCACCCTTCGGCTCTTCAACTTTTCCCTCAGGAACCTCTGCTTGTCCCTTATCTCCTCCAGGCTATTTTGAGCTGCCCACTGAAAAGGGGTATGAGACTTGGCACAGAAGGGCGAAATATTGACCGTAAGCTGAATTTTCCTTGCCTCGGAGGGGGGAAGAACCTCCCGGGCCAGAGTCTCGATCTTCTTCACCAGATCTACAATGCCCTCCACATCTTCATGGGTCTCATAGGGCAGGCCGACCATAAAGTAGAGCTTGATCTTCCTCCACCCCTGCCGAAAGGCCACTTCCATACATTTCTCAATGTCCTCCTGAGAGATATTCTTGTTAATGATATCCCGGAGGCGCTGAGTACCTGCCTCCGGGGCAAAAGTGAGTCCGGATCTCCTTCCCTCCTGGACCTTCTCGGCCAGGTAAACGGAGAAGGAATCGGTGCGCAGGGAGGGAAGAGAAACGGACAGGGTAGGTGTCTCATGATCCCGGAGAATTTGCCGGAGAACCTCATGGATGGAAGAGTAGTCAGAAGTGGAAAGGGAAGCCAGGGAGAGCTCATCGTAACCAGTGCTCTGTAGAGTTTCCCTGCTGAGATGGATCACTTTCTGAGCACTTCTCTCCCGCACCGGGCGGTAGATCATCCCGGCCTGGCAGAAGCGGCATCCGTGGGTACATCCCCTCATGATCTCGATATTACATCGGTCATGAACTACTTCTGTATGAGGTACGATGGGGCTGCTCGGTGAGGGAAAGACATTCAGATCCTTAAGTAGTCTTTTGCGCACCATCTTTCTAAAAGAAAGAGGCTTTATGGAGGCAATGGTACCCTCTTCCCTATAAGTGACCCCGAAATCAGATGGAACATATATTCCTTCCAGATGAGCCAGATTTTCTAAGATTTTCCCCCTGCTCCAGTTCTCATCTTTGGACTTCTCCACCACCTGCACTATCTCCTGGATAAGCTTCTCGCCATCGCCTATGGCAAAAGCATCCATGAAGGGAGCCAGAGGCTCCGGATTGAAGGTGGCCGGACCTCCAGCTATAACCAGGGGATCTGCTTCCGACCTATGAGAGGCCCTGACCGCCAGCCCGGCCAGATCTATCAGGTTCAGAACAGTAGTAAAACACAGCTCATGTTGGATGCTGAAGCCCACTATATCAAACTCTCTGACTGGTGTCCTGCTCTCCAGACTAAGGAGAGAAATGTGGTGGTGGCGCATCTCCTCTTCCATGTCCACCCATGGTGCAAAAACTCGCTCTGCCACAGCCTGAGGCATATCATTGACTATGCGGTAGAGAATCTGGATGCCCAGATTGGACATCCCCATCTCATAAAGGTCAGGAAAGACCAGGGCTATCTTTACTTTACACTGGGCAGGGTCTTTGTGAATGGAATTGAACTCTCTATCTATGTACTGAGAAGGCTTGCGCACCCTGGTGAGAATTTTTTCATAGAGCTCGTTCCTGGAGAACATGTTCCAGATAAGCACTCCTTGTTATTTAAACACTCCAGGTTATTGTCCGGAAGAGCGAGCTGGGCCCGTCCTGAGCTCTCGTTGCTGCCTGGCCCTTCTTATCTTCTTTCTGGCCTTTTTGATCAGGCCAGGGACCATTCTTTCGCTGTAGCTGTCAGCAAAATCCTTGGTAGCCCGCCTGATCCCCACATCAAACCCATACCTCTCACCCAGGTGGTACTTATGATCCATGATCCATACGTAGAGATCAGCAGACGTCCGATGAGGAAAGTCCTTGAGTATATGGCTTTCCTCAATAATCCGGATAGTGGGCAGATAAACATGGTCGTACCAGTCCGCAGCGGCCTCTTTGACTGGAATTTCCCGTCCCGCTCTCTCGCTTAAGTAATACTTATGCTCTTCTATCTGATCCCGTAAGCTCTGGTATCTTCCCAGAACGGTCATCTCGATTCGTTGATCCGGCCGGGTCTTATCCAGGCCGCAATATTCCAGAAACTCCTCATACTCCTTTTTTATGAGAAGATCCCGGGGATCCACATCCCTGGTCAAAGGCACCTTCACTGGATATTCGGTCACTACAGCATCAATAAACTCAGCGCCCTGTTGCTTGGCCACGGAGACCCGATGATGGCCGTCCTTAACAAAATAGACCTGGCCTATCTTGCACAATTCTACTGGAGGCAGTTCCTTATAGCGGGAATAGGCCTGGTAGACCCTTTTCCAGCGATATCCCAGATGGTCATATTTGGGCAGGAAATGGCTGTCGAAATCGTGATAACTGTCCACGCTTCCAATAATCTCATCTACAGGAACTTCCCGAATACCTTTATAGACACTTTGCCTGGCGTGCAGGGCTCTAGCTACCTCATCAAAGGGCAGCAAGGTATTTTGCTGGCCGGAGAAAAAGGATTTTATATCGTTGATCAAGGATTTAAGTCTCAGGCTGACGAACTCTTCCTCCCCCGTTGACCCTCCGTTGAAATCAGAACCGTAAGAATACACCTATCACCACCTACAATTCCAGAATCTGATGTCCATAAGTATTAATAACCAGGGTGTCTTTATACTGCGTTCTCCTGGTTTCCCAGGGATTATAAATATGAGAGTGGCCGTGGATCAGATAGCGAGGCCTGTATTTATCCATGAATTTGACAGGACTCAGATTTTCTCCATAGGCTCCAGAAGGAAAGAGAGAGACGGCCAAATCTTTATACCCCAGCAGGAAGAAGAGGGCTTACAGAGTCTGCCTGTGAATATAGACGTTTTCTACCAGACCCAGTCCCAGCAGGGTGCTGATAAGAGAGCTTCCTCCATAGCTTAGGAAAGGAAGAGGTAGTCCGGCTATAGGCATAATACCAATGGCCATTCCCACGTTAATAAATATCTGGAAGACCAACATGCTGACCACACCCACACAGATGTAGATACCAAAGAGGTCCCTGGATTTTCGGGCCACGGCCAGACATCTCCAGATGAGAAGACCATAGAGCAGAAAGAGCAAAAGGGCGCCCATAAAACCCAGCTCCTCTCCCAAAACAGAGAAGATGAAGTCAGTGTGCTGTTCTGGCACGAAGTTAAGGTGAGTCTGGCTACCCAGAAAGAGACCCTTGCCCCAAAGCTCTCCCGAGCCAATAGCGATCTTGGATTGATCCAAAGCATATCCCGCCCCCAGGGGGTCGAAGGCAGGATTCAGGAAGACGATCAGCCTCTTTACAATGTGCTCTTTTACCAGGCCCAGGCTGACCATGGCCACGACACCAGCACTCCCCATAATCCCCAAGCCAATCAGGTAGGAAGATCGTATGCCGGCCACAAACATCATTCCTAGAAGGATGGCCAGGTAAACCAAAGACATCCCAATGTCCGGTTCCCTTAGAATCAAGACAATAGGCATTCCCACGTGAATTAGAGAGAGAATGACATCTTTAAGACTTCTGCTCTCTCCCTTCCTATTGGATAAAAAGGCCGCCAGGGTGATGATCAGGACTATTTTACCGAATTCCGAAGGCTGAATCCCATAACCTCCCCAGCCCAGCCAGCTTCTGGAGCCATGTACCTCCTGACCAAAAAAGTGCACCAAAGACAGCCCTGCAAGATTCAGGAAATAGATCCAGATCCAGACACCTCGCAGCACAGCATAATTAAAGATGGTCACCACAAAGAAAAGAGTCAAGCCCACGATGAGAAAAAGGATTTGCCTCTTCAAGTAGAAGTAGGGGTCTTGAGTTAGCCAGAACTCACCCACTCCGGTGGCGCTGTAAATGAGCAAGGCCCCATATAGGCCGAGAAGTAGGGAGGCCAGGGGGAGGACAAAATCAAAGCTGAATTTGGGGGGACTCCCCAAACCAGACCTGAGCTCGTGGTTGGTCTCGTACAAGAAAGCTAACCCTCCTTCCCTTCCTGAGGTTCTTCCAGACCGAACAGAAAACGATAGATCTCCTGGGATGCCTGAGCAGCAACCCCTCCTCCAGCACCTGCTTCTTCCACCATCACCACGACTATATATTGGGGATCTCCCACCGGAGCATAACTGGCAAACCAGGCAGTATGCTGCCTTCCCACCACCTCAGCCGTTCCGGTCTTTCCAGCCACCGGAATCTGATCCAGGGGGAAGTCGGCAAAGGCCCGGGCCGCCGTCCCTTTCTGAGTAACTCTGACCAGGCCTCGCTCAATGAGATCAAAGTATTCCCTTTTTACCCCTATTTTTCTCTTAATCTTGGGCTCAAATCTTTCCACCAATTGACCATCGTAGGTCTCCACTTTGGTAGCCAGGCGAGGAACATAGAGATCTCCCCGGGTGGCTATAGCCAGATACAGGTTTGCTATCTGTAAAGGAGTAGCCAGAAGATCTCCCTGTCCAATAACCATATTTATGGTATCGCCCACAAACCAACGAGCGTTCTCCGAATTATCCTGGTTAAACTCCCTCTTCCACTCCTCGGTAGGCACCCTTCCCGCAGATCCAAACTCAGGCGGAAGATCGATACCGCTTGCTTCGCCCAGACCAAACAGAAAAGAATAGTTCTGCAGCAGTTCTCCCGCCCCCAACCGCCTCTTGCGGTCCAGCTCCAGACCGATCTGGGGGAAGAAGACGCCACAGGATACTTCCAGGGCCCTCTCCAGATTGCTGGGGCCGTGTCCCGGCTTGAACCAGCAATGCCAGAGATAGGGCTCCAGCTCCCTCCAGACCCCCCGGCAAGTAAAGGTGGTGTTGGCATCCAGTACTCCTTCTTCCAGTCCAGCGATGGCTGGAATCACCTTGTAGGTAGAAGCCGGAGCGTAGGACCGGATGGCCCGGTTATTAAAAGGATGGTAATAGGCAGGATCAATGAGATATTTCCAATCCTTTTGAGAGATGCCTCCTACAAAGAGATTAGGGTCATAGGCCGGGAAGCTGGCCATGGCCAGAACTTCTCCGTTGCTAGCATCCAGAATTACCACTGCTCCACCGGTAGCCTTATAAAAGCCCTCTCCATCTTCGCTCTCTATCTGCCGGGCCAGGTAGATCCATTTCTCCAGCACCTCCTCAGCCTTCTTCTGAATATCCAGATCTATGGATAGATAAATGTTAGAGCCGGGAACGGACTCCGTAATTCTGATCACTCTCACTGGTCTGCCGTGGGAATCTATCTCCATAATCTTCTGACCCGAACTCCCTCTCAAGTAGTTCTCGTAGACCCTCTCCAGACCTGACTTACCTATCTCGTCCGTAGGGTGATAGCTTTGGGGATCGGCTATACGTTTTAGATCCTCCTCGGAGACCTTTCCCGCATAACCCAGAATATGGGCAGCCAGATCTCCGCCCGGATAATTCCGTACCGGAACTACTTCCAGGGAAACCCCGGGAAGCTCGTTTCTCCGTTCACTAAGGTAAACCTTGGTCTTCTCATCGATTCCTTCCTTCAAGATCACCCGCTCCTCGGAGCTCTGATCTAGATAGTTAAGCTTCCTCTGGATGTCCTCGGCAGACATATTCAGGATATCGCTCAATTCGGAGACTGTGGCCTGGTTGCCCAGAACCAGAGAAGGCATGGCTGTTACTGCCACAGCAGGTCTGTTTCCCACTAATATCTTTCCCTTTCTGTCCAGAATAAGACCCCTCTGGGCCTGGACCGGCACACTCCGGTACCGGTTCTCCTCTGCTCTCAGGGCATAGACCTGACCCACCATAACCTGCAAAAACCCCAGGCGCAGAAGGACAACTGCCAGCAGTAGCAGGGCAATGAGGCCCAATAGCTTTAATCTGCGTTCAATATCTTCACTGATATAGGCCATGATGATCACCGGAACAGACGGAAGCTTCTCTCTTTGGTGAGAACTATTCGGATAACCGGAAAAATAAGGATCATCCAGAAAGTATTGTAAAGGGGCTGGATCAATATGTTGACCTGGAATAAATTAAAATCCCGCACAATACCAAAGATATAAGTAATAGCCATAACCAGACCAAGATGAACTATGCTGCCCAAAAGAGCCACCAGAGCCGGAACGTAACGGCTCTCCGCATTGATCATGGTCACTACATTTCCGGCCATATAGCCCACAATAGTTTTGGAAAAAGCATATATGCCTAAAATACCTCCACCCAGAAGATCAGCCAGAAAGCCCCCTATAAACCCGATTATGGAACCAAACCGGGAACCCTCAATTATGGCCACAGATATGACCAATACCAGCACAAAGTCGGGAATCGCTTTGCCCAGGGCAATGTTGGGAGCCAGGGCCATCTGAAGCAGAAGAGCCAGAAATAGAAACATAAAGACTATGATCCGGTGCTGCACTCTAGTCCTCCTGGAAGTCCACCCTGGGAGAGGCATTGGTAATGATCAGAACCTTTTCCAGAGCATCAAAATCTACAAAAGGAACAACCTCGATCTGCTGATAAAAATCGTATCTTCTCTCCTCCACCTGGCTCACTTTGCCGATAAGAATACCACTGGGGTAGATACCGCCATAACCAGAGGTGACGACCCGATTTCCTTTCTCGACCCGGGAGTCCTTGGGAACATAATTGAATTTGAGGATATCGGTCATGGTCCCTTCCACTATCCCTCTGGCTCTGGTGGATACATCTCTTCCCCCCACAGAACTCTGAGGATCGATGATCAACTGCACTTCAGCCGCATTGCGGGACACGGTGGTGACTTTTCCTACCAGCCCCCGGTCTGTTATAACCGGCATATTCACTTCTACCCCGTGATCACGACCCTTATCGATCACAATAGCAGCATGCCAGTTGGTGAAAGATCTACCTATTACCGTAGCCAGTACTGTCTCAAATTTCTGGCGGGCTGGGGCACCCAGAAGTCTTCGCAGCTCCCGGTTCTCTGCCTCCACCTCCTGAAGTCGGGCACTTTCCATCCGCAGCTCAGATGCCTCTGCCCGCAGGGCCTGGTTCTCCTGCCGCAGGGTACCCAACTCCTGGACGGACCTTGCTATATCGGTCAGAGGCCGGATAAGAGTGACCACCCCTTTTTGAACGGGAGCAAAGACGAGGAGCAAATTCTCATGGATGGCCGTCAAAATCTGCCCTTCATTCTGCCGAAACTGAAAAGTAGCCACCAGGATGCTGAGGACAATCAGGATAACCAGCACAATCTGATTTTTGTGGCTGCCATTGATCGAGGACATGAGAAGACCCTAAAATTGTTTGGGCATTCCAAGATGCTTCTTTAAAGTGGAGAATTCCTCCAGACATTTGCCAGATCCGAGAACCACCGCCGAGAGGGGCTGATCGACCAGATAGATGGTGCACTGGGTCTCGTGATGGATACGTTCCGGAAGACCCTTCAGCAGAGAGCCTCCTCCCGCCAGAACTATCCCCCGGTCGATGATGTCGGCAGCCAGCTCCGGGGGGGTGATGGAAAGGACCTCATGAACGGCATAAATGATATTGGCCACTGGCTCCTCCAGAGCTTTTCTAACCTCCTGGCTGGAGACAATGAGGCTCTTGGGGAGCCCGGTCACCAGGTCTCTGCCTTTTATCTCTGCCTTTTCCTCCTGCTCCAGAGGAAAGGCGGAACCAATCTCTATCTTCAGATCTTCGGCCACTCTCGGACCGATCATCAGGTTATGTTCTTTTCGGAAATAGCTGATGATGGCCTCATCCATCTCGTCTCCAGCGATCCGAATGGACTTGCTTACCACTATTCCGCCTAGCGAGATAACCGCCACCTCGGTGGTCCCTCCACCTATGTCCACTATCATGCTGCCCACAGCTTCTCCGACAGGCAGACCCGCTCCGATAGCTGCTGCCATAGGTTCCTCAATTATGTAGGCAGCTCTGGCCCCGGCCTGCTCACAAACCTCACTTACCGCCCTTCTCTCTACGCCAGTTATGCCTGAGGGCACACAGATGATTATTCTGGGACGAGCAAAGAAACGGTGCCGGTGTACTTTGTTGATAAAGTAGCGGAGCATCTTTTCTGTAGTATCGAAATCGGCGATTACTCCATCTTTGAGAGGTCTGATCGGCACTATCCTCTCCGGAGTCTTGCCGATCATGTTTTTGGCCTCCAGCCCCACCGCCAGGACCGCCCCGGTGTCCCTATCCAGAGCCACTACCGAGGGCTCGTTAAGCACCACACCCTTTCCCCTGACATAGACCAAAGTAGTGGCTGTGCCCAGGTCTATGGCAATATCTTGCCCGATGAAACTAAAAAGTCTTTCCAGCATGGCTTCCTTCCCGTTCCCTCATCCTGCTAAAGAATTACTGGCTACCCCAGCCTTCATTTAATGTCCAGTAACAAAAAAGTAGCTAATAAGCCCATGATGGAAGCCAGAGTAATCTTCACCTGCATGCCGAAGGTCAGATCAAACAGATGTAGGTCAACAGTAACCGGAGAGAGTCCTATCTTAACCCCCATGTCCAATATGGGAAGCAGCTCTCTTAGAACGTATCCTATGATAGAACCCAAGATAGCCCCCACCAACAGGATAATCAGGACATATCTTCCCCGGACTCTCAAATTTTTTTCCTCTTGCCAGAACAGTCTTCACTTGTTTAACAGTTTATCATTTGGTATTTTGGTTGGCAAGCCAAACCGAAAGTGGGAGCCAGGTCACCTAATTTCCAATGTTTCCAGGAAACTGACAAAATTTCAAATGCACAAGCGCTTCCGTCAAGCACTCTGCACCCCGTAGTAGCAACAGGTTTACTGAAAGCTTCCTCCCAGAGCGTAGTCAAAAAAGAGAGAAATTTCCCTCTCCGCGCTCTTGACCGAATCAGAGCCGTGGATGATGTTCTCCTGGGTCTCAATTCCGAAGTCACCCCGGATGGTGCCCGGAGGTGCTTCAGCGGGATTGGTAGGTCCCATCATAGTCCTGACAATTTTTACCGCTTCTGGTCCTGACACTATCATGACCACCACCTTTCCAGAGGTGATGAAATCCACCAGACTTTCAAAGAAGGGCTTGTCCTTATGCTCCTCATAGTGCTTCTCAGCTAGCTCCCTCTTTAGGTGCATCATCTTCATATCCTCAATATTCAGCCCTTTGGCCTCGATTCTCTTAATAATCTCGCCGCTCAGTCCCCTTCTGACCGCATCGGGCTTAATAATAATTAGTGTTTTTTGCCACATTGTCCCTCTCTTTACCTGAGTAGAAAATACTGGATATTCTCATTGTTGGCCAGCGATGATGCCACAATGACCAATCAGGTCTCGTATCGACAATACGGGCAGACGATCCAATTCAACTGAAGAGAGCGGCCACACTGGGTACAGGAGTTTTTGAGCTTCTTACGGCAGTACGGACAAATCAGAAAGTCTACCTCCACTCTTTTACCGCAAGCGGGGCAGTGAGGATTCTCCTCGACCAGCCTCTCTTTGGCTTCTATTTCCAGCTCCCGTTCCAGAGCATCCTCTCTCAACTCTGGAGGCCGAAGAATAAAATAGAGTATTAATCCAAAAAACCCGAAAATGAGGGCAACCACGGCCCAAAAGATACCACTGGCATCTCTCCTGACAGCATCACGATAAACCCAGTACACCACGCTCAGCCACAGCAGGATCAAGAAGAAAATGGTTACATTCAGACCCAGCTTAAAAATGGGGGAGGTGAAGAACTGCAAAATTTCATCCAATATTTCCATAGAAATTCACGCAAGGGGACGGTCAGCTTTAGCAGGCAGGGGAATTGCGCTTCCTCCTTTCTTTTTCTATGATACCACCCCTTGTAGGATTAAGAAAATACTTCCTCAGTCAGGTCTTGCACTGTCTTTTTGGCAATCCAGATATTGGACAGAGACCCCGCCACACATATTAGATCCTGCTCTTTGGCCATGGCTATGGCCTTCTTCACTGCCCGGGCCAGATCTCTCTCCACCCAGACCTCTATCCTTTTGTCCGACGTCACCAGGTGGTGGTTCTTTTCTACCAGGGTTCTGAGGTATTCTGCATCCTGGCTCCTGGGAAGACCACTCTCGGAAAGGAAGATCACATCCACCTGGGGAAGAAGGTATTTGATCATCTTGCTGGCATCCTTATCCTTAAAAAGAGCCAGAATGATGATGAGTCTGGAGTAGCTATATCCCTTTTTGATGTTCTCCATGAGCTTCTGAATGGCGGCCGGGTTATGCGCACCATCAACCAGTACTCTTGGACGAGAACAGATCATTTCCAGACGTCCCGGAATAGAGAAGCTCTCCAGACCTGTCCTGACCCACTCTCCCCTAATTTCTCCCCAACTGTCCAGAAAGAGCTCGCTGGCTACTATGCTCAGAGTGGCATTTTCCACTTGAAAGGAAGCTTTGCTTTGGATCAGCAGGTGAGGAAAAAAGTGTTTGATCCCCTGAACAGAAAATATTGCCCCTCCGTCTGGGTTCTCCCGGATCTCTTTCAATCGGAAGTCTCGACCATAGATATAAAGAGGAGAGCCTGTCTCAGTGGTCTTAGCCTCCAGCACCTTTATGACTCGCCTGTCCCTGGACATGGTAGCCACCGAGGATCCTTTTTTGATTACCCCGGCTTCTTCCCAGGCTATCTGGCATATGCTGTTGCCCAGAATCTGGGTATGCTCCAAACTTATATTGGTCAGGGCCACCACTCGGGAGAAAACAACGTTGGTGGCATCCCATCGGCCGCCCATGCCGGCCTCCAGAACGGTGCAATCTACCTGATGGTCATAGAAGTACTTCAGAGCCAGGGCGGTGAGAATTTCAAACTGGGTTAGATTCTCTCCAGAAGCGCTATTGACCTCATTGATCAGAGGTAACAAAAGGTTCAGGTAAGCCACAAACTCATCCTCCGATATTTCCTGTCCTCCCACCTCAATTCGCTCGGTGAACTCTCGAATATGAGGAGAAGTATAGACTCCCACCTTAAGTCCTGCCTCTTTCAGAATGGAGCCGATCATACGGGTGGTGGAAGTCTTGCCATTAGTGCCCACTACGTGCAGGGAGCCAAAATTCCGCGGAGCATCTCCTAAAAGGCAATAGATCCTTTCCATCTGGCTGAGGGAGGGATTAATGCCGAAGATCTCGGTAGATTTGATGTACTCTTTAGCATCCTGATAATTCTTAATTCTGATCAAAGTTCCTCCAGACTCTCCCGGTTTTCTATCTGTCGCTGTAGTCGATCTCGAACTTCCTGAAACTCTTGCAGTTTGGTCCTCTCCCTGGCTACTACCCCCTCAGGAGCGCGGCTCAGGTAGTTTTGATTGGCCAGCTTTTCCTGGCTCCTCTTTATTTCCTGGTCCAGACGGCCCATCTGCCGCCTCAGCCTTTCTTTTTCACTACTCAGGTCGATCAGCCCACTCGCCTCCACATAGAGCTCTGCTCCTGCAGCCACTCCTTTCAGATATTGTCCGGGGTGCTCCACCGACTCCTCCAATCTCATCTCCTCCACTCTGGCCAGATCCATAATATAGCCAGAGCTCTGAGCCCATATCTCCTTCAACTCACCATTGGCAGGGACTAATACGATCCTTAGCTTTTGGGCGGGGTTAATATTATGCTCCGATCTTAGCCGCCTGACCTCAGTGACCACCTCCATCAGAGCTTCCATCTGTCGGTCCGCCTCTTCATCTATGAGGCTCTCCTCATAACTGGGATAGGAGGCCACCATGATGCTCTCTCCATCATGAGGCAGCAGTTGCCAGATCTCCTCGGTGATAAAGGGCATAAAGGGGTGGAGAAGTCTCAAAAATCGATCCTGTACGTAGAGCAGGATGGAACGAGCTTTATCTGAGTCTTTTTTCTCTCCTCGATAGAGGTCTCTCTTACTCATCTCGATATACCAGTCACAGAACCTGCCCCAGAAAAAGTCATAGAGGGCCTTGGAAGCCTGGCTGAAGTTATATCGGGCCAGCTCCTCCTCCACCTTTCTGGCAGTCTGGGAAAGCTGGCTTAAGATCCATCGGTCATGAAGAGCCAGATCAAAGTCCCTGACTGAGAAGGTTAGATCTTTTCCGTCTCCCACGTTCATCAGGATAAAGCGGGAGGCATTCCAGATCTTGTTAGCGAAGTTCCTCATCCCCTCGATCCTCTCTTCTCCCAGCAGGACGTCCCGACCCGGGGTAGTCAGAAAAGAAATGGTAAATCGGAGAGCATCGGTACCACACTTGCCGATGACATCGAGAGGATCTATGACATTGCCCCGGGACTTGCTCATTTTCTGACCCTGGATGTCGGAGACAAGAGGGTTGATGAAAACCTGATGGAAGGGCACATCTCCCACCCCGTACAGACCAGCCATGATCATCCGAGCTACCCAGAAAAAGATGATGTCGTGGCCAGTCACCAGCACATCCGTGGGATAAAAGTAGCGAAGATCTTCCGTATCATCCGGCCAGCCCAGAGTGGAGAAGGGCCACAGGGCTGAGGAGAACCAGGTATCCAGAACATCGTCCTCCTGGTGTAGTTCCTCCGAGCTACAGCCAGGGCAGACCTGGGGATCATCCACAGTCACGATCTCCTGACCGCACCTCCGGCAGTACCAGGCCGGTATACGATGGCCCCACCAGATTTGGCGGGAGATACACCAGTCCCGAATATTCTGCATCCAATCAAAGTAGACCTTTGCCCACGGGGAAGGGATAAATTCGATCCGCCCCTCCCGGACTGCCTCTACAGCAGGTCCAGCCAGAGGCTTCATGCGCAGGAACCATTGCCTGGAAATCCTGGGCTCCACCATGGTATCGCAGCGGTAACATTGTCCCACGGAGTGGGAATACTTTTCCTGTCCTTCCACAAGGCCCAGTCTTTCCAGATCTGCCACTACTCGGCGGCGGGCTTCGGAGCGTTCCAGACCCTGGTAGGGGCCAGCATTTTCATTGGTCACGGCCGATTCGGTAAAGATGTTAACCAGGGGCAGTCCATGACGGACAGCCACCTCAAAGTCATGAGGATCATGGGCCGGGGTGATCTTCAGTGCTCCCGTACCGAACTGAGGGTCCACATACTCATCCTCTATGATGGGTAGCTCCCGGTTTAGCAGAGGAAGGATGGCCATGCGGCCCACCAACTGCCGATAGCGCGGGTCTTTGGGGTTCACGGCCACCGCCGTATCTCCCAGCATGGTCTCGGGCCGGGTGGTAGCCACTACAATATATCCTTCCTGGTCCTTGAGAGGATACCGCACCCGCCACAGAGCAGCCTCCGGGCGAGGATGATGCTCCACTTCAATATCGGAGAGGGCGGTATGGCAACGGGGACACCAGTTGATCATGTAGTCGCCCCGGTAAATCAGGCCATCCTGGTACAGTTTGACAAAGAAGGTTCTTACCGCCCGACTGCACCCCTCATCCATGGTAAAGCGCTGCCTCTCCCAGTCAGCCGAAGCGCCCAGGGCCTTGAGCTGATCAATAATACGGTTGCCATACTTCTCCTTCCAGGCCCACACTCGCTCCAAAAACTTCTCCCGCCCCAGTTGCTGTCGGGTCAGACCCTCTGCCATAAGCTCCTTTTCTACCACGTTTTGAGTGGCGATACCCGCATGGTCCGTCCCTGGGATCCAGCAGGCATTGAGGCCTTTCATCCTCTTGTATCTAATGATGATATCCTGAAGAACGTTATTGAGGGCATGGCCCATGTGCAGAGAACCGGTTACGTTGGGCGGAGGAATTACAATGACAAAGGGTTCCCTGGAGGAGTCAACCTCAGCATGGAAAAGCCTCTTCTCCTCCCAAAAGGAATAGATTTTCTTTTCCACTTCTGCAGGTTTATACTGGTCAGGCAATTCGGGCATCAGAACTTCCCTTCCCCACCATATGCGGTCCTGTCCGCCAGCCACATCCGCATTAACTTCCCCGCCGAGAGTTCCCCTTCCGTAAGGGAGGGGGTGAGAGGCGGCTTTGCTTGATTTTTCCTCCCCTTTTTGCTACTATATGTTTGTATACCGCAGGAACTGCGGAAATCAACGCTTGTGGAGATATGGGCAGCCGCCAGGCACTCAGCCCAGGAAGCTCCTTCCGTAAGGGAGGGGTAGTTCACCAAAAAACCCATTCTCCCGCCATAGGGAATGGGTTTTCCAAAAGCCACCTGGACTTCTTCTGCCCTGGATCGGTACCGCACTCAGGCAGAGAGCTCAGCTCGTCCGGCTGCTTTACTGCCAGAGGTAGTGACTGTAACCAGGGTGGGCTCCAGTCTATTTTCTACTATCTCTTTGGTGATGACGCATTTTCTCACGTCACTGCGGGAGGGAATCTCGTACATCGCTCCCAGCATAATTTCCTCCAGTATGGACCTCAAGCCCCTGGCTCCCGTCCCTCGGATCAAGGCTTTTCTGGCAATAGCCCTGAGGGCATCCTCGGTAAAAATGAGCTCCACCCCATCGAATCCAAAAATCTTTTTGTACTGCTTAATCAGGGCATTCTTGGGTCGGGTCAATATCTCTACCAGAGCGTCCTCGCTCAGGCTGCGCACCGAGGTGACTACTGGAAGACGGCCCACGAACTCGGGGATGAAACCGAACTTTATCAAATCTTCCGGAAGGGTCTGGTCCAGTATCTCCCCATCTTGCAATTTCTTCTTGTTCACCTTCTCCGCAGTAAAGCCCAGACTGGTTCTACTGATGCGGGAATCAATGATTTTCTCCAGCCCGCTGAGAGTTCCTCCACAAATAAAAAGGATATTGGTGGTGTCAATCTGAATAAACTCCTGGTGGGGGTGTTTGCGTCCCCCCTGGGGAGGGACACTGGCTGTGGTCCCTTCCAGAATCTTCAAAAGCGCCTGTTGCACCCCTTCCCCCGAAACGTCTCTGGTGATAGAGGGATTCTCCGATTTTCTGGCTATTTTGTCTATCTCGTCGATATAGACGATGCCTGTCTCGGCTTTCTTCACATCATAGTCTGCAGCCTGAATCAGGCGAAGTAGGATATTCTCCACATCCTCACCTACGTAACCTGCCTCGGTCAGAGCAGTAGCATCGGCAATGGAGAAGGGAACATCCAAAATCCTGGCCAGGGTTTGGGCCAGAAGGGTTTTCCCACAACCTGTAGGGCCCATGATCAGGATATTACTCTTCTGAAGCTCCACATCGTCGCTGGATTGAGAATCCATCTTTATCCGCTTATAGTGATTGTAGACGGCTACCGACAATACCTTTTTGGCCTTATCCTGATCCACCACATAATCATTTAGCACTTGATAGATCTCCCTGGGCTTGGGGAGATCTTGCAGATTAAAATCAACTTCCTCGCTCAGTTCCTCATCAATAATCTCGTTACAGAGATCGATGCATTCATCGCAGATGTAAACACCAGGACCAGCAATTAACTTCTTGACCTGTCTCTGGTTTTTCCCACAAAAAGAGCACTTCAGCAGTTCGCTATCCTCGGCAAACTTGGACACAGAACCTCCTCCCCGCTACTTCTTGAAAATAACATCGTCAATTATACCATATTTCTTGGCCTCTTCCGCTACCAGGATGAAGTCACCCCGGTCCGTATCCTGCTCAATCCTGTCCATGGGGTGACCGGTGTGCCTGGCCAGAATCTGGTTCAGCACAGCCCTCATGCGCAGAATCTCCTTGGCCTGAATATCGATGTCCATGGCCCGCCCGGAAGTAGTGCCGTGAGGCTGATGGAGCAGAATGCGGGCATTAGGCAGAGAATATCGCTTGCCTGGAGCTCCTGCAGCCAGGAGCACCGCGGCTCCACTGGCAGCCTGCCCCATACAGATGGTGGACACATCTGGCTTGACAAACTGCATAGTGTCATAGATGGCCAGAGTGGCAGTAACAGAGCCACCAGGACTGTTAATATAGAGGTTAATGTCCTTCTCCGGATCCTCTGCCTCCAGATGAAGGAGTTGGGCCATGACTACGTTGGCCAGGGAGTCTTCGATCACATCCCCCAGAAAGACAATCCTTTCCTTAAGGAGACGGGAGTAGATATCAAAGGACCTTTCTCCCCGGCTGGTTTGCTCGACGACGATCGGTATCAAATTAGACATCCTGGACATCTTCATTTTCACCTTCACCTTTGTTCTCTTCTATCTTCATATCGACCTGATCGATCACTAACTGCAGGGCCTTCTCCCGCAAGAGACCCCTCCTGATGATGGCCGATCCTATGTCCTTAGTATAATATTCATAAAGCTGTTCCCGGTTATCTTCACTCGTCTGGGAGATCTTCCTGGCTTCTTCCTTCACCTCTTGTTCATCCACTTCCAGCTTTTCCAGCTCAGCGATCCGGTCCAGGATCAGGTCTCTCCTCACTTCTCTCTCCGCCCTCCTGGCATAGTCTGCCCTGAGCTGCTCTCTGGTCCTCCCTTTAGTTTGGAGAAATTTCTCCAGATCTTCTCCCCTTTTCTCCAGATCCGAGGAGAGCTCCCTTATCCAACCTTCCACTTTGTCCGCAATCATGACCAGAGGAACATCGATTTCAGCATTCTCTATTAGCCTGTCCACTGCCTCGGCCCTCAAGAGATTCTGCGCTTCTCTCTCCCTGCCAGAAGATATCTGATCCCTTACAAATGCCCTGAGCTCATCTATGGTATTAAACTCACCTACCTGGCTGGCAAAGTCGTCATCCAGGGGGGGCAGGCTCTTCTCCTTTATTTCTTTAAGGCCAATTTTGAAGGTGGCCTTCTTTCCTACAACTTTCTGGTGGGGATGGTCCGGTCCAAATTCCACTTCTATTTCTTTAGACTGTCCCCTCTCCATCCCCACCAGGGCTTCTTCTATCTCCCTGACATGTTTGCCTGACCCAACCTCCATCAGATAATCCTGGGCTAAACCATCTTCCAATCTTGCCTGACCGATATGGGCATCCAGATCAACCAGAACATAATGGCCCTTCTCCACCTTATCTTTGGACGATATCTCCAACTGAGCAAACCTCTCCTGTATCACCGCCAGTTGGGTGTCTACTTCCTCATTAGAAACTTCTACCTTCCTCCTGGTCAGACTCAGCCCCTGGTACTGTTTTAACTTTACCTGGGGCTCCACCTGAACCATGGCATCAAAGATGAGAGGCTTGCCCTGCTCCGCTTGCTTCAAAGTAATCTGTGGCTTGTCCACAGGCCTGACACCAGATTTGGCCACAGCCTCCAGGTAAAAGTCAGGCAAGGCCTTCTCGATAGCCTCCTTGATTATATACTCTTTACCCAAATTGATATCAATAATCCTGGCCGGAACTTTGCCCTTCCGGAAGCCAGGAATTCTCACCTTTTGGGCAATAGAAGCGTAGGCTTTGGAGATGGCCCGGTCAAAGCGCTCTGGAGGAACTTCCACTACTACCCGGACCTTGTTCTTTTCCACATCTTCAACCGCTGTCTTCAATTTCTTAACCCCTTTAGCCTGATGTTTTTACCAATCGGTCAATACCGACCAGCGTGCCGCCTTATAGTCCATAAAAGATCTAGGACCCAGGCACTAGAATCCAGATTCTGACCCCAAAGCCTTTCCCCAAAAACTTTCCTTAAGGACCGGGCGGACTATCTAGATCCTAGGACCCAGATCCTAGTCCGTTCTCCGAAACTTATACAAACCTACACAAGGTAGATTGATGTTCGGTTCCTGCTTCGGCGAGAACTGCCTGGATACCAGGTCTTACACTCTCTCCACAGGCGTGACTTCCCGGGGAACTCCCGGTACAAAATGCGTAGATAGGTCAACATATGAATAGATATTATCTATCAGAATCTACCCCTCAAAAAACATGGTGCGAGAAGGGGGACTCGAACCCCCATGGCCTGAGCCACTGGATCCTAAGTCCAGCGCGTCTACCATTTCCGCCATTCTCGCCTGGTGGGTCGTGCAGGCCTCGAACCTGCGACACCCGGATTAAGAGGCTGCCCCAACCCTTTTTCCATGTTTGCCCATGACTGCCCATATTGCCTCTGACCAGGGAAAATGGCCATTCGACCAATGTCATGTTGCACTGTATTTTACCATGTTTTTTCAAATTTTGGTAGCAGATTGGTAGCACAATGCTTTCGTACTACATCATACTTACTTCGTGGCCAACCTTTGATTCCGCTATCCGCACCATGTCTCCCTGGGTCGAAAGTAAGCCGTCCAGTTTTCCTATGGCCTCCCACCCGGCTTCCCGAATAAGATGGCTGTAAGTATCCAGGGTTACCTGGCAGGAGGCATGGCCAAGTTGCTTTTGGACGTATTTGATGTTAGCCCCATCATTGATCAGCATGCTGGCGTAAGAGTGCCGCAGATCGTGCCACCTTATCTTTCGCAAGCCGCCCTTTTTTAGAGCCGGCTCGAATATGCGCACCTGAAGGTTGGATCGATCCATGGGTTGGCCGGCCTGATTGGGAAAGATCAGGCTGAGTTCGTTGAATTCTAAGGTAGCCGCCTGGAAGGCCTGATGTTCTTTTAGCATCTGGACAAGAGAGGGTGGTATATCTACAGCCCTTCTGGAATGGGCTGATTTGGGCTCCATCAGTATCCCGCCCTGCAAGCTACGCCTGACGTAGATCCGGCCGCTGGCAAAGTCGAGGTCGCCCCATATCAAGCCTAACAATTCTCCCTGACGCAAGCCAGTAAAACAGGCCGTGGCGATAAGACACCGATAACCGGGATCGGTAGCTTGGATCAAGGCCTGGATCTCGGAAGGCTCTAAGAACTCGGGCTCTGGCTTGACGTGGCGGGGAGGTTTAACATAGGCTGCCGGGTTCTCCCGCAGGTACTTCCAGACAACCGCTGTCTTTAGGGCCATCTTGAGAGTACACAGATGCTTGCCTGTGGTGGCCGCTGATATTTCCTCCATCAGCCTGGCCTTGAAGGCCTCTACCATCTCGGTGGTGATAGAGCGGAGCTTGTAGCGACCAAAGTAGGGAATGATCCTATCCTTAAGATGTTGCCGATAGCCAGCCAAAGTCTTGGGCCGTACGTTGGCCGCCTGTGCTTCCAGCCACCTCTTAGCGAACTCGGCAAAGCTAAGGTTGGGAAGCTCCCGATACTCTCCCCGGTGAACCTCCCGCATAACCTCAGCCAGCACCCGCTCGGCGTCTTTCTTTTTGGGCCCGATAGTCTTGAAGTGTTGCTTTCTTTCCTGATCCCGGAACTTGACTGCCCACACTACTCCTTTTCGGGTGGGCCGCCTGATAAGACATCCTGAAGCCATCTTTTACCCTCCTTGACACGCAGATATGGTTGGCCGAGGGATGTCCAGAGCTGAAAGGAGATTCCCCATGAAGTTAGCGCCTTTTATAAAGGAAAGGCCCCAAACCGGGCGAGCTTGAGGCCGGAAAGGAGATATACCGTGTCTAGTTCAAATTATAACACACCATTAGAAAAAGTTCTATCGAAACTCCAGAAGGTAAAGAAAACCGGCGGCGTATACACTGCCCGCTGCCCTGCCCACCAGGATAAGAACCCCAGTCTTTCCATATCCGCCAGTAGCAATGGAACAGTGCTCTTGAAATGCTTTGCCGGCTGTCGGGTGGAGGATATCGTGGCCGCCTTGGGGCTTGAGATGAGAGATTTATTCCCCGATACAAAAGAGGTGTCTTTATATCCATTGGTTAAGGGCTTTACACCTTTACGCCCCTGTTCAGAGGGTATATCCCTGGAGAAACTGGCTGAAACCAAGGGTTTACGGGTGTTACAGCTAAAGAGCCTTGGGTGTTCCACCATCCACCGCAATGATGTTCCCGCTGTTCGCATTCCTTACGCAGACCAATATGGCGAGATTGTGGCGGTGCGGTTCCGGCTGAGCTTGGATGGCGAGAGGCGTTTTACCTGGAGAAGAGGGGATCACCCGCTTCTTTACGGTCTAGGCCGGCTGAAAGAGATCCGCACCGCAGGCTGGGTGCTACTGGTGGAGGGAGAGAGTGATTGTTGGACGGGCTGGTCTTACCAATTGCCACTGCTAGGGTTACCAGGAAAGACTATCTGGCACAAAGAGTGGGCCTCATACTTTGAAGGCTTGGAGGTGTACCTCTGGCAGGAACCGGATGCTCCCGACCTTACCGAACGAATCACCCCTGATATTCCCAACTTAAGGATCATTGAAGCACCAGAAGGCATAAAAGACATAAGCGAGGCGCACCTTCAAGACTTGGACGTTGTTAAACTCATCGAAGATCTACGGGCTAAGGCACGTCCAGCGGCAGAGATTTTACGGGAACGGGAGGCGGTGAACCTTACCGACCTCAGGCGGCGGGCGGCGGATGTATTAAACTCTAAAAAACCCCTGGCTCTGGTGGTGCGGGCCATCCGTGGCCAGGGCTACGGTGGCAACATCCGGCCGCCGCTTCTGATCTACCTGGCTGCCACATCGCGCCTGCTGGCCATGCGGCCAGGGGCCATGCCCGTGCATGTGGCCCTCATCGGGCAACCAGGCGCGGGTAAGAACTATGCCATTAGTATCGTACTGCTGTCGCTGCCAGAGGAGGGCTACCACATTATCGACGCTGGTTCACCCCGGGTTTTGATCTACGATGACGTTGCCCTTAGGCATCGGGTACTGGTCTTTGGCGAGGCCGATAGTTTGCCTGCGGGTGAGGATAACCCGGCGGCAAGTGCCGTCCGCAATCTACTGCAAGATCACCACCTGCACTATGACGTGACAGTTAGAGACCCAGAGACAGGAAATTTTACGGTGCATAAGGTCAGAAAAGAGGGCCCGACGGTTCTTATTACCACAGCAACCCGCAGATTGGGAGCACAACTAGACTCGCGCCTTTTTTCGCTAGAGGTGCCAGACGATCAAAGCCAAATCCGCAGCGCTCTTCAAGGCCAGGCCATGCTTGAGCTTCACGGGACCGAAGAATCATCTGAGGCATTACCTGCCTATCAGGCCTTGCTCCAGGTATCCGCCCCCTGGGATGTGGTGGTGCCTTTCGCTGAGGAGCTGGCCGAGGCCATTGGTAGGTCACCGGCCGCCTCCAGGATTTTGCGGGACTACGCCCGCCTGCTTTCACTGATCAAGGCAGTGGCCGTCCTTAATCATAGGTGCCGAATTTATGGTTTGGTTCGTGATGTATACCGGGCCAGTGTTACCGGGGCCAGCAACGCCGTGCGCCAGGCCATTCAAACCGTAGTCGAACTAAAGGCCAGAGGATGCGAGCGCATCACCATTACGGTGGTGGCTGCCGAGCTTTCCATCAGTAAGATGGCCGCCTCAGGGCGAATCAGAACCGCGCTTAGGGGTGGCTGGCTGGTCAATGGAGAGTATCGGAAGGGCTACCCTTTCGACCTGGATATAGGGGAACCACTGCCTGATGAAGAGGGGCTCCCTAAACCCTCAGCCTTAACCCCTGTAAACCAGGAACACTTCCCGATACCGCGAAATATACCCTCTGAACAGGGGTGTAAAGGTGTAAAGCCCTTAACCAATGGATATAAAGACACCTCTTTTATAGAGGATCTCCCCCCTGATGATGGTGAAAATCTCACTGACCTTAGAGAGGTAGTCATCTAAATGAAGTGTATGAATGAGCTTAAGAAAATAGGCTATCGGTTACAACTGAAGGGAGATCATATCATCTGCACCTGGGGCGGGAACGGCCAGCCCGATCCTCAGAAGGTTGAGCCGCTTTTGGCTGAGGTGAGCATCCACAAGGAAGAAGCCATACACTACCTTCGGGAAGAGAGAGCCAGGGAACAGGACCTCTTCCTCAGGAGCTTTAAGCAGGCCCTCATCCAGTTGAACCGCCGCTATCAGCCCGGCACCCTGGATTGGACTCAAAGCCACTGCCCTGTTCTCTACCAAAAGATTGAGCATTAATCCCGCTGGGATTTAGGAGACTGAAAGGGGCTTATGCTATTTTTCCGCTGTATTATCAGTCTTTTTTGAGGCCTATAGATGGTATAGGCCTTAGGCTTTTGAGGCCACACAGGGCACACGGTGCGCCAAGTGGGCCTATTTTGCTTGGGGGCTGACAAATGGCCTCTAGTCTAGCCACCAAGAGCTATCTTAGTTAACGCCCTGAGGCCTGCTCAATCTGGTGGTATGGTAAAATCACGTCCCTGGCTCTGGACTATATTTTCTTCTTCGTAGGGCAAGGGCAGCATGCTTGGCTATAGCAAGCCAGGACCAGCTACCACGAGGTAGGGTTAGGGAATATTCGAAAGTCGCACCGGCCCCTCTAGGGCCCAACCAGCGAGTCTTGTAAACCTCAGTTCCGCTTGGTGCATATCGGAAGCCCACGTTGGGCATTGCTCCCCCATCACTTACCAGCCTGCCCTGTAATCTCACATAGGCTCGATCACCACGCGGCTCATAGAGTTCGACATATACGGGATCTAAAGCCTCTACCAATAGTCCTCTCATCTGATCCCTGGCCAATGAAAGCTTTCTAAATTTTTCTATCTCCCTCTCGCATTCTTCCATAATGGCATTAGCTCTTTCCACTGAGCCATAGGCTTCCTCCAGGGTGTACTTGCCTTTAAGAGCCCTGAATTCCTTCTCGTCCATGACCTGGGCCAGGGCCTTCTCCCTTATCCGGTTGGTCTTAACCCAAAACCAGTACTCTTCTTTTGGAGAGGGAAAATCCCCCTCTTCATAGGCTTGAAAAAATTGATCGTTAATTTGGCTTATTTTCCTCTCAGCTATTCTTCTGGGGTCATCTTCAGCCCACTCTGCTCCTTCTTGGCACTCATACATTTTGTACATGAGCACCCAACTTCGGCCTCCCTCTCTGGCCAAATCCTCTTTGGTTATTCCCCAGGGAGGGCCAAGATCGAAGTGCCAAATGGCTATAGCCCCGGCCCCAACCGCCACCAGCAGTAGAAAAGCATATAGAATCGTTCTGGGCTTCATCATCTTCCTGACCTCCTATCTTAGG
>NZ_BLRZ01000007.1 GCF_013281975.1 Candidatus Hakubella thermalkaliphila
CATGCACCGCGGCGCACCACGTCGCATGAAAATTGGGTTATTTTCAAGGGAGAAATGGTTCTGGCCTCGAGCACGGTAGCCCAGGGATACCTGGCTTGGAGGCAGAGCGGAGGAGGTGGTGGCCGGGGAACAAGATAAGGACATCGTGAGGAGGATCTGTGTCGAACCAAGGAATTAGTATGACCATGGTTTCACAAGTGAAGAGGGTGTCCAAAAACTAAGGGCATTTTGCCCAAGGTGGGGAATTACTCCTACATGAGATCTGATTTTGAGGTCAATGTGGGAAGTTTTATGCGAAATTAGCTCCTTTTTAGGGGCGAAGTGGGGGATGACTTTTTGAAATTGGAGTTTTTAGACAGCCTCTGAACATCATACACGAGGAGGCTTAAGCATGAACAAGATTTTGCGAGTGAATATGTCCGACCTGACTTGCAGTTTCGAGGATGTGCCCCAGAAGTATCGTTACCTGGGCGGACGTGGATTAACCTCAGCCATTACCTGCGATGAGGTGCCGCCCACCTGCCATCCCCTGGGGCCCAACAATAAGGTCATCGTCGCCACGGGCGTCGTCACCGGCACCGCCGCCCCCACCTCGGGCCGCATCTCCATAGGCGGCAAGTCCCCCCTCACAGGCACCATCAAGGAGACCAACTCCGGTGGCATGGCTGGCCAGAAGCTGGCCCGCCTGGGGATCACCATCGTGGTGGAGGGACAGCCCAGGGAGAAGGGCAAGTTCTGGCTCCTCAAGGTGGATAAGGACGGGGCGGAACTCCTGCCAGCGGCCGATAAGTGGCTGGCCAAAGGGCTGTACGAGACCTACCCTCTCCTCTTTGCAGAGTTTGGGGAGAAGGTGGGCATCATCGGCATCGGCGTGGCCGGAGAGAGGCTGATGGCCAATGCTGGCATCTGCGTCAACGACCCCGAGAACCGTCCCAGCCGCTACGCTGGCCGTGGGGGGATGGGAGCGGTGATGGGTTCCAAGGGCCTGAAAGCCATCGTCATCGACGACGAGGGCGCTCCCGGCGTTCCCATCGTCAACAAAGAGGTCTTCGACACCGGCCGCAAGAAGCTGGTGGAGGCCCTGAGGACCCACGACGTCACCAAGCCCGGCGGGGCGTTGAACACCTATGGCACGGCGGTGCTGATCAACATCATGAACGAGGCGGGGGGCCTGCCCACTCGCAACTTCAGCTCTGGGCGTTTCGAGGGCGCGGCCAAGATCTCCGGCGAGGCCATCCACGAGGCCTGTAAGAAGCGGGGTGGAGTAGGCAAGACTGGACACGGCTGCTCCCCTGGCTGCATCATCCAGTGCTCCAACGTCTACCCCAAGCCGGATGGCACCGAGCTGGTCTCCGTCCAGGAGTATGAGTCGGTCTGGGCCTTCGGGGCCGACTGCGGCATTGACGACCTGGACGTCACCGGGGAGCTGATCCGCCTCTGCAACGACTACGGCGTGGACACTATCGAGGCCGGGGTGACCATCGGCGTGGCCATGGAGGCCGGGCTGGCGGGGTTCGGCGATGGAAAGAAGGCCATCGAGCTGATGCACGAGATCAGCAAGGGGACGCCTTTGGGCCACATCCTGGGCAACGGCGCGGCAGCCACAGCTAAGGTGTTCGGTGTGGTGCGCTGTCCCACCGTCAAGGGGCAGGCGATACCTGCTTATGAGCCGAGGGCAGTCAAGGGTATCGGGGTGACTTATGCCACCAGCAACATGGGGGCTGACCACACCTCCGGCTACACTATTGCTCCGGAGATTCTGGCGGTAGGCGGCAAGGCTGATCCCTTTGCTGTGGAGAAGGCCGAGCTCTCGCGCAACTTCCAGTCGGCCACGGCCGTCATTGATAGCTCAGGCTACTGTCTCTTCATCGCCTTTGCTATTCTGGACATAGCGGAGGGCTTTGAGGGAATGGTGGAGACCGTCAATGGCGTACAGGGCACCAGTTGGACCATGGACGATGTTACCAGAATCGGTCAGGAGATCATCAGGAAGGAGAGGCAGTTTAACCAGGCGGCGGGCTTCACTCCGGCTCACGACCGTCTGCCAGAGTTCATGAAGTACGAGTCTCTGCCGCCCCATAACACCACCTTCGACGTATCCGAGGAGATACTGGATCAGGTGTACGCTTTCTAAGAGAGGTCCCGGGAGCTGGGAAAGTGTCCTGGAAAAGGAGTCGAGAGACCTGTTATGCTTGAGGTTCGGCTGTACGGTGAGCTGCGCCGTTATGCTGAGGATAGGAGAGTGGCCAGCGAGTCCATTCTTCTGGTGCCCGTTCAGGATGGTGATACAGGGGAGGATGTAGTCAGACGCATCGGCATCGAGCTGGAAGACATCAGTAACACCTTTCTAAACGGGCGCTATTCAGCTTGTGCCCTCACCCTGAGAGTTAAAGAGGGCGACCGCCTGGGGATATTCCCCAGAAATATGGGACTTCTCTACATATGATGGCCATGTCAGAAGAGCAGAGCCTGATAGAGGTTCATCTCTATGGTCAGTTGCGGCGCTTCGCTCCGGACAGAGATGCGGCTGGTGAATCTGTAGCGCTGATCTCGGTAAAAGATGGTGAGACAATCCTGGATATAGTACGGCGTATGGGCATCGAACCCCAGGAGCTCAGCCACATTTTTCTGAACGCAGAATATTCCGGGCTTAAGCGCAGGATAGGGGCGGGGGACCGCCTGGGGCTATTTCCTTTGGACATGGGGCTCCTGTATAGACAGTATTTTCCCAAAAAAGAGAGTGACTGAATCTAATATGATTGAAGTTAAGCTGTACGCTTATCTGCCTAACATATCCAAATCCAGGCGTCGGGAACTGAAAATTTCCCCTGAGGAGGGCCTTACTGTTCAGGATATCCTGGTGAGGGAGCAACTTCCTCTGCAGATAGCCCGCGTGGTGATGGTGAACGGCAGACGCGTGGAGATGGACTATCTCCTTAAGGACGGAGATGAGATGGCTGTTTTCCCGCCTGTGGCCGGTGGCTAAGACTCCGCCTGGTCCCTTCTCGTGCCCGTAGAGCGGCTACTTCAACAATGAAGACTGGCACTTTTTGGAACGACTTCAATGCTCTCTTCAACGACCAAAGCTGCATTGTTGAGCGGAAGTGCCTGGAGTTTCTGACTCTTTTTACCTTCCCCCCACTCACTCTTTGTGATAACATAAAAATCAATCCAATTTGCTTATGAAACAAAGAGTCCAAATGGAATCGAGATTTAAAAGGGAGAGGTGAGCGCAAATGGCCGAATCCTTGGCAGAGAAAGCTTTTTTGGCCGGCCTCGGAGTGTTTGGCTACGCCAGGGAGAACATCAAGGAGTTTGTTGGGGATCTGATCAAACACGGAGAGGCTTCCCGGGCTGAAGGGAAGAAGCTGGTTGAAGATCTGGCCAAAAAGGGGGAGGAGGAGAGGAAGTTTATCGCCAGGGCCGTCAAAGAAGTGATCTTCAAGACTTCAAGAGTTATGAATGTGGCCTCTGCCACAAAACAAGAAGAGCTGGAGAAAAAGGTAGATAACATCGAAGCCAGAGTGGCCAAACTTGAGGCCGACCTAAAGGCGATAAGAACCGCATCCTTCTGAAGCTTCATTTCTGATATTGAGATCGGTGGCTCCAAATATCGGCATGTCCGAGTCGCCGATCTATTTATATATTTTTACTTTCAGTATCCCAAGCTCACTCTCGACAGAATTATCATCCCTCACAGCTATACTGGAGAAGATTTCTGAGGACAGACAGATGGAGATGCCGTGAACCTGTTGTTTCCGCCAGGCAGAATCAAGCACATTCAGCGCTATCAGGAGATCGTCCGGGTCTTCCTGGAAGAAGGGCTGACATCTTTAGTTAATCTATTTGGTGTATCGCGTCTGTTGTCTGTCCCCCTGAGGCTTCTTACTTCCCGAGCCAGAGCGGCAAAGGAACTCTCCCTGGAAGAGAGGATAAGGCTCACTTTGGAGAAGTTAGGTCCCACCTTTATCAAACTGGGGCAGATTCTTAGCACCCGCCCCGATCTCCTGCCTCGACCCCTGATATTCGAGCTGGAAAAACTTCAAGATGAGGTCAGTCCCATACATTTTTCGGCCATCAGAGAGCAGGTGGAAAGGGAGCTGGGCAGAGCTCTGGAGGATCTATTTAAAGAATTCGAGGAGAAACCGGTAGCCTCAGCCTCTATAGGCCAGGTACATGCTGCTGTGACCAGGAATGGGGACCAGGTAGTGGTCAAGGTAAAGAAGCCGGAGGCGGATAGGCTCATAGAGATAGATCTGGATATTCTGGTCACTCAGGCCAAATTCCTGGAGGAGCATACCGAGTGGGCCAGGAAGTACAGGCTGGTGAACGTAGCCCTGGAGTTTCAAAGGATCCTTCTCAACGAGATCGACTATATCGTCGAGGGTAGAAATATAGAAATATTTCAGAAAAACTTCAAGGACAATGATCATGCCCTCATCCCGCTGGTACATTGGGACTATACTACCAGGGGGGTGCTGACTATGGAGAGGATTCATGGCATCAGGCTCTCTGACCTCCAGGATCTGGATGAAGTGGGATATGACCGGCCCACCATAGCCAGGATCGGGGCCGAGATGTATTTTAAGATGATATTCGAAGATGGATTCTTTCATGCTGACCCTCATCCCGGCAATTTCCTGGTAGTCTCCGAGGACGTTATAGGTGTGATGGATTTTGGCACGGTAGGCAGGATAACCGATGAGACCAGAGCTCAGGTGAGTCAGTTGTTTGTGGCCTTAATTAACAAGGATGTTTCGGAACTGGTGGACAGGTTAATCGATGTAGGAATTGTGACCGAGGAGACGGACAAAAGATTATTAACCTACGATATAGATATGCTCATGATGCGTTATCACGATATTAGCGTACGTCAGGTGAGAGTAGCGGAAGCCTTAAACGATCTCTTCGGGGTAGTCTACAAACACAGAGTTATTATACCTACTGAATTGGGTTTGCTTCTGAAAACCCTGGTGACTCTGGAGGGTGTGTGTACCATGCTCGACCCTGGATTCAATTTGATAGAAGTGGGTCGCCCCTTCGCCTCCCAGTTGGTCAGCGAGAAGGCAAATCCTCTCCGGTGGGCCCCCGAACTGCTGGAAGATCTGAGACAGTTAAACAAACTACTGCGGACACTGCCGCAACAGATTAGTGACACCTTGAAACAGGTAGGAGAAGGGAAGCTGAAGGTAAGCCTTGATCATTTGGGTATGGGTGGCTTTATGAACACACTGAGAAGGGTAATAGATCAACTATCTCTCAGTATCCTGATCGCCAGTTTCGTTCTCGGTTCATCCTTGATCATTGCTCAGGGAAGACTTCTTCCCCCAGGGGTTATGCCCCTGACTTTCTTGATCTTAGTCCCGGCGGCACTGCTAGGTTTATGGTTAGTTTTTTCTATCTTCACCTCTCGAAAATAGTTAATGACCAGGTCTGCCGACACGGTGAGAAGCCCAATTTTACTGCCAGGGAGATAGTCTAGAGAAATAAGATGTTCCAACTAAGCCGCAGGCTGGTAGTCAATATTATACTGTTACTCCTTCTAGTCCTGGCGGTGGCATCCTATCAAACCAACTTCAAATTATCCCCGCCCAGATCCCAGGCCACCCCCCTGGTTCATCTATTGCCCAGAATAAAGGTTCTGAGCACCGACTATCTGGATATAACTTCTGATATGGACAATGATGGCATAAACGATCAGCAGGATATTCTGGAAGGGGCCAGGATGGAGGTCCGTAACCGGACCAGGAATATTCTGGACATGGAGGACAAGACCAACTATTTTTCGGGCGGAGATCCTCCTCCAGATCGGGGGGTTGCTACGGATCTGATCGCCAGAGCTCTTAAAAATGCTGGTTTCGATATTCAAAAGATGGTAGATGCGGACATGAGGGCCGATCTGGAAGCTTATCCTTTGGATAGATGGAATCAGTTAGCTCCTGACCCGAATATTGACTATCGGCGGGCCGAAAACCTGATGGTCTTCTTTAACCGCCATGCTCAGGTTTTAACCACCTACATCGATCTCAAAGATCCGGAAAACCTGAACCAATGGGCGCCTGGGGATATTGTGTTCTGGGATGTCAATGGAGATGGTGAAGTAGATCACGCCGGCATTCTCAGCGATAAAGCCAACAAGGAAGGCCTACCCATGGTCATCCATAACTTTCCCGACCCGGGCTACACGGCAGAGGAAGATGTTCTCAGGAAATGGAGGGTAGTGGGCCACTACCGTTTCCCTGGGCAGAGCTCTTCTCCTCAGCAGGTGGAGCAGAAAGAGGACACCCAATCTGGACAAAGGGAAGAAACTACCCCATAGATATAGCGAGCCGCTCTGTTGGGCTGAGTGGAGAGGCGAAAGGAATCGATGAGGATGTACTAGTCTGGATGATAGCCTTCCCATCTTTTGAACAGTTTATGTTCGGCGCCCAGCAGGTCCAGGATTTTCCCCACCATGAAATCGACTATGTCTTCTACTGTCTGCGGTTTATGATAGAAGGCGGGCATGGCCGGCACTACCTGGGCCCCACATCTCTTTAAAGTGAGCAGGTTTTGGAGATGAATCTCATTAAGGGGGGTCTCGCGCGGCACGAGAATGAGAGGCTTATTTTCTTTTAACATGACATCGGCCGTACGAGTGATGAGGTTTGAGGAGAACCCATGGGCGATGGCAGCAACAGTAGCCATGCTGCATGGACAGATAATCATACCTGATGCTCTGCTGGAGCCGCTGGCGAGGGGGGCTAATAAGTTATCGTAGTGGTAGTAAACTACACGGTCATCCTCCTCATCTAATCCGAACCATGCTCGAAGCTTACCGCTGACCATATCTTCGTCACCCTGGACAAGGAAATTCATCTCCTGCTGGAGGATCAGCCAGCCGTTTTTGGAAATGAGGAGAATCAGCTTCTTACCTCTACTCAGGAGTTCTTCAGCTAGTCTCTTTCCGTAGATAGCTCCGCTGGCACCAGTTATGGCCACTACTAATTTACTCACTTGCTGCGTTCCCTTTTCGCAGATTGTTGATCTCTACTTAGACAAACAATAGATCCTCATTTTCATGATTCGAGGGCGTGGTTCCCAAATGATAAACCAGTTACGAAATTAATGCCAACATGAGACTGCAGCCCTGGATGAGCGCAAGGGTGAGAGTATCATCGTTCGTGGGCGATGAGATTGGTAATGAGAAATTACCTCGAAAACGAACCGAATATTTTCGTAGGCGATCGCCGCACCATGACAGATTACTATGTGTTTCCTTTCACCTCCCGCAACAGGTTGGCCATCTCTATGGCGGCCATGGCCGCATCGTAGCCCTTGTTGCCTTCTTTAGTCCCAGCTCTCTCTATAGCTTGTTCGATAGAATCGGTAGTCAAAACTCCGAATATGGTGGGGACTCCTGTCTCCAGTCCCACAGTGGCTACTCCCTTAGCTACTTCGCTGGCCACATACTCGAAATGAGGAGTCCCTCCCCGGATTACTGCTCCCAGGCAGATAACCGCATCGTATTTGCCGCTCTGGGCCATAACCTTGGAGACAAGGGGTATTTCAAAGGAGCCGGGAACGTAGGAGATCTCTATGTCGGCCTCAGCACACCCGTGTCTCTTGAGAGCATCAAGAGCTCCATCCAGAAGCCTATTACTAATGAATTCATTAAATCTTGCCACCACGATGCCAAATCTCAATCCTCGAGCCGCTAAATTGCCTTCGTACAGTTTCACCACTGGCCTCCTTGTCTACTTAAGACGCAATAATTACCTGAATAATTTCAACTGCCTTCTTGGGCTGTCTTACTATGGGCTTTGGTTAGATTACTGACTTCCTCCTCCTCGATACCTTCCAGAAGATGGGCAAGTTTCTCTTTTTTGGTCTTCAGATAGTTGATATTTTCCGGGTTGGGATTGGTGATCAGGGGCACCCGTTCTACCACTTTCAGTCTGTATCCTTCAAATCCAACGATCTTTCGGGGATTGTTGGTCATCAGCCGAATAGTAGAGAGACCCAGATCGGCCAGGATCTGGGCGCCAATACCGTAGTCTCTCAGGTCAGGAGGAAAGCCCAGGGCCTCGTTGGCCTCCACAGTGTCGATACCGCTGTCCTGAAGCTCATAGGCCTTGAGTTTATTGCAAAGACCGATGCCTCTTCCCTCCTGTCGAAGATAAAGAAGAACTCCCTGGCCCTCCTCTTCGATCATACGAAAGGCCTCGGCCAACTGAGGTCCGCAATCGCATCTCAGGGAACCGAAGACCTCTCCGGTGAGACACTGGGAGTGCACTCTGACCAGGACATTTTCTGTACCTGCTACCTGGCCTTTGAGCAGGGCTATGTGGGTATTATCATCCAGCGTATTCTTATAAGCAATGCCCTTGAAAACTCCATACCTGGTAGGCATCCTCACTTCAGCAACCCGATAGACATGCTTTTCCGTCTTCCAGCGATATTCAATAAGAGAGGCGATGGTGATGATGTCAAGGCCAAATTTCTGGGATATCTCCTCTAGCTGAGGAAGGCGGGCCATGGTCCCATCCTCATTCATTATCTCGCAGACCACGCCGGCTGGGAAAAGACCCGCCAGGCGGGCCAGATCAACAGCGGCTTCGGTATGGCCAGCCCTCTTGAGAACACCCCCCTCCGTTGCTCTCAAAGGGAAAATATGGCCGGGCATACTTATGTCTTCTGGTTTGGTGTTGGGGTCGATCACAGTGAGAATGGTAGTGGCCCGATCGTAAGCCGAGATGCCCGTACTTATTTTGCCCTTGGCTCCAATGGAGACGGCGAAATTGGTCTTGTGGGTGGAGGTATTGTTAGTCACCATAGGGGGTATCTTGAGCTCATCCAGTCTTTTGGCCTCACAGGGCATGCAGATCAGACCCCGGGCCTGCTTGGTCAGGAAGTTGATGGTCTCTGGCGTGACTTTCTCTGCGGCCATAATGAAGTCTCCCTCATTTTCCCGGCCTTCGTCATCCACGACGATAAGAAATTGACCCTCTTTTATATGTTGGATAGCCCTTTCTATAGAACAAAACGGCATTTTAACCTCCCAGAAAGCCCTTGTTTCTTAAAAGGTCCAAGAGGCGGCTCTCTCGATCCCGTTGGTCTGAGGAGATAAGCTCCTTGATGTATTTAGCTATGATATCGGTCTCTATATTGAGTTTGTCTCCCACCTTTTTGTACCTCAGGTTGGTAGTGTTCTCGGTGAAGGGAATTATGGAGACCTCAAAACAGTTGTTCACTACTGAGACCACAGTAAGACTGATCCCCTCCAGGGCTACCGAACCTTTGGGGGCAAGGAAAGGGCGCAGTTCGGCATTGAACTCTATGCGGATCATCTTGGAGTTCCCCACCTGGGTTACGGAGACAAGCCGACCCACTCCGTCCACATGGCCAGTAACCAGATGTCCTCCCAATCGAGAGGAGAGAGTCAGGGCTCGTTCCAGATTAACCCTGGCCCCGAAAGCCATGTCCGCAATGGAAGTCCTCTGCAAAGTCTCTGGAGTTGCGTCTGCCCAGAACGATTTCCCATCTATGGATTTGACCGTCAGGCACACCCCGCTGACACAAACGGAATCTCCTACCACCATACCTTCCAGTATCTTCTGGCACCTGATCTGGATAGAGATAGAATTTGAGCTTCGCTCTACTATACCTATGCTGCCCACTTCTTCGATGATTCCGGTAAACACTTAATGATTCCTCTCTGCTTAACTCCTCTGTTCTTCTGGTTCCGGATAAGTTTCCCTCAAATCGGGAAGCTCACCACGGACTCTACTGGATTCCTTTGATTCTGGATAAGCCTCAATAAAGATATCAGCTCCCACCCGTCTCACCCGGTTGAGAAGGAGCCCTTTGGCCTCTCGTATCAGACATATGTCCAGGTCCTCCACCAAGGGACGAGAACCATGGTTTCCGATGATCAAAGGGGCCACAAAGAATAGCAGTTTATCAAAAAGGTTCTGTCTCAACAGAGAAGTGACCACCCTCGGCCCGGCCTCCACCAGAATGGAGGTGATTCCCTTTTCATAGAGGTTCTTTAGAATATGGCCGAGGCTCAGCCCATATTCATCGGGTTCGACCTCTACAACGTCCACACCCTTTCTCTTCAGAACATCTTTTTTCTTCTCATCTGCATCCATAGCCGTGAAGATGATAGTTCTAATTTGGCCGGCAGACTGAACTATCCGGGAATCCAGCGGAATTTTGAGACCAGAGTCCAGGATGGCGCGGACAGGATCTCTTCTATCTCTGGTGTCCAGCCGGCAGTTCAGCAGAGGATCGTCACGGAGAACGGTGCCTATTCCCGTAAGAACGCAATCGTATTGGTTGCGAAGCTGATGGACCATCTTTCTGGACTCGGCCGAGCTTATCCACCTGGAGTCGTAGGTTCTGGTGGCCACCTTTCCGTCCAGGCTCATGGCTATTTTGATGGCCACGAAGGGCATCCTTTTAGTAATGTGCTTGACGAAGATCTCATTTTGCCGTCTTGCCTCTTCTTCCAAAAGACCAGCAGCAACTTCAATCCCTGCTTTTCGGAGAGTCTCAGCCCCTCTTCCGTTGACTCTTGGATTGGGGTCGGTCAGGCCAATGATAACCCGGCCTATTTCCTTTTGGATGAGAAGGTCGGTGCAGGGAGGCGTTTGGCCCTGGATGGGGCAGGGTTCCAGGGTCACGTACATGGTTGAACCAGCCACCTGATACCCTCGTTTTTCCGCATCCTTGATGGCAACCACCTCGGCGTGATCCTCCCCTGCTTTCCTGTGATATCCTTGGCCGATAATTTCACTTCCTGAGACCAGAATAGCTCCCACCAGAGGGTTGGGACTGGTTCTTCCTCTGGCCTTCTCAGCCAGGCGGATGGCTTTTTTCATCATTTTGATATCAAAGTCGGAGAACATTGTTTGCGTCTCTCTCAAAGCTGGTGCCCACCGTTGCCCATTTAACATGTTATTTTTCAATGTGAACTAGCTAGAAAATAGCCAATATTTTCAGGTCTGTGGGAGATGTTTGCCTCATGGGAAATTGCCTGGAAAATGGATCCCCCATTTTCACCTCGAGGGTGCAACCCCAGCACGATAAATTGCCAAAAAATAAGCCATGGAGAAGATTCCATGGCTCACATCTCATGAAACTCTTCTCCCATCCAGACTCTTACTGTCGGTCCTGGTATCTAACCAGGTCTGCCTGAAGGCTCGCGGACTGTAACCGCCGATCGGGAATTTCACCCTGCCCCGAAGAGCACACTTACTTTATTCGATTGAGTGAAATAATAGCAGAAGGGGAGAGGGAAAACAATAGAGGGGAAGATCGATGCTCTCGGGTTTCTTATCGAAGAAGTACGGAAACTTGGCATAGCCCTGGAAATACCCGGGCGTCGAAAGGTCGCCGAAGTAGAGCGCGCTCGGCCCTCATCAAGAAGCTTGAAAGCAAGCTAAGAGAGTTGGAAGAACCAAAATTACTAATCCCGTCTGTGATAGCTATAGCTTAATGAACAATGCAATCTGCCGCCAAAATTTTGTGCCTATTATTCGGGGAGGACTTTTCTACCAGACCGGTGAGGCGCATAATAAGATTAACCCTACAACGTCATTTACCTGAATACATACAATATGTTGTGGTTCAATTAAAGAAATTGCCCTACATATTGAACCAAGATTCTTAAGTATCGCTGTAGGGTTAAGCAAGTCTAAATCCTGACCACCACCAGATCCCGATACAGTATCTCTATGCCCTCTTTCACCTTTTCCACCAGGGGATCTTCAGGTTTCAGATACTTCAGCATCTCTCTCATCATCTCCACGGTCTGGCGTATGTTTCTAATAATATCTCCTTCATCCAGAGAGCTCAACTCGCACAGGTCGCCAAAATCCAGCCCTTGACTCCAGAGATAAATGGATCCGGCACTACGGAAGTTAGGTCCTGCAGTAATAGGCCCGATTCTCCTTTCCCGCCGCTGGATGGCTCTGAATATTCTCTCGATCTCTAGTCTCACCCTGTGACGCAACCTTGCTGGGAGCTGTTGCTCCAGCCCGTCTCTCTTATCGCTATCATAAACCAGGGCTGAAACTATGGCCCCTATCTCTCCAGGAGAAAGCTCATCCAGGAGGCCGGCCTCAACTATTTCGGCCAAAAGGAGCTCGTTGTTACCGTGAAGCTGGCGTAGCGAAAAGCCCTTCTCGGTTAAGCTCTTGTTCTCTAAATACCCGAACTCTTCCAAGATGGCCACAATACCGTAGAAGGCGAGGTCGAAGTATGCCAGGTTCAGGTGGTGTTGTCTGGCTAAGAAGTAGGCGAAGCTCTTTTTGAGATAGGGAAGAGTATTCTGGTAGCCGTGATTGTGGATAAGATTAAGAATGGTGTTATAGGAAAATCGGAAATTGGAAGTTATGGGTTCCGGCTCACCGGTGGCTATTTCCACTACCTGAGCCAGGGGTGTCCAGATCTCAAAAGGAATTAAGGCATGACCGATCTCGTCTATTCCTCGACGGCCGGCCCGGCCAGTGACCTGGATGTATTCGGTGGCCGTGAGAGGCCGGTGCTGGCCGGTAGAAGTATACTTGGCGAAGGAGCTGATAACAGTAGTACGGGCAGGCATATTAATGCCCAAAGCCAGAGTCTCAGTAGCAAAGACGATTTTGAGAAGTCCCTGATTGAAGAGCCTTTCTACGCACTCTTTAAGAGCTGGAATTAAGCCAGCATGATGGACTCCGATTCCCTTCTTAGCCCAGGAGAGGATATTTTTAGTCTGATCTAATTTCAGTTCCTCGCTGGTAAGGCCAGCGGCAAAGTAATCAGTAAAGACCTCGATGCTTTTTTGTTCTTCATCGGTGATGAGCGAGACAGAACCGGTGGTCCATTTTCTTCCCCTTCCTTTGATCCTCTTATCTGCTCTTCTCTTATTGGGATTGGGGAAGTCGGAAGGGGGAAGAGAGAGCTGGTTGCTCAGCCGGAAAGCGGCCAGATCACACCCCTTGCGGCTGAACTTAAAGTAGATGGCAGGAAGCATGTCCCGATCGCGGAGCTCGGAGACAATAGAACTTTCCAGGGTGGCTACCCATCTCTCCCCAGCGTATTTGTGATAGAGCTGAGCGGGCCGGACGGAAGAAAGAAAAGCGTTGATTTTTCGCTTGAGACTCTTTAAAGTTGCTCTTTCCACTCCCTCAGGAGTAATCAGAGTATAAAGTTCGCTTTCCCAGTAGTAATAGTGGATTAGAGGGACTACTCTCTCGTAATGGAGGATTACTTCCATATCGGTACCCTTGAGCTGAGATACCCAGCGACCAAATCTCTCGATCTCTCCGATGGAGGCAGACAGACAGAGCAGGGGGATCTCCCCAGGGCAGCTTATGATGACCTCCTCCCAGACCGTTCCTCTCTCTTCATCACAGATATAGTGGATCTCATCCAGAACGGCATAACTCACATCACCAATAGAGCCTATATCCTGGTAGAGAATATTTCGAAAGATCTCCGTAGTCATGATGACGATCTGGGCATCGCGATTAATGGTGATATCTCCAGTGATCAGCCCCACCCTATCCGGGCCAAATCTCTCTTTGAAATCCCTAAATTTCTGGTTAGAGAGGGCCTTTAAGGGGGTGGTATAGATTATCCTGCCCTGTTTCTCCAGGGCTTTCTCGATGGCATATTCGGCGATCACCGTCTTTCCCGAGCCAGTGGGGGCAGACACGATAATCGAGCAGCCTCGATCGATATGCTCCATAGCCTGGATCTGAAAGTCATCGAAGGAAAAGGGATATTTTTTTTGGAATTGGTCAATAGTAATCATGTGTCTGCTGTGGCACCTCTTCTGTGTAGACGGGCTTTGTTTTCCTCTAGATTATAGCCCGGGCAACGCTCCGTGCCTATCTGCTTCTTTGAACCTCCACAATCCCTGATTAGTATAACATGAGGGAAAGATTCTATTTTGGCTGGTCTGCTTTTGCCCTCTCCATCTGTAGACATTCTCATCTGCAGAGAGAAGGGAGAAACCGTTGAGGGGCCACCAGTTGTTAAGGAGGAGAGTATCCGCTAAGATTTAGGTTACGTAGAAAATAGGTTTCCATTTTCGTTGTTCAGGGTGCGCCTCCCCGAGCGAGAATTAGCTTGTAGCCGAAAAACCTGACCAGAAAGGACCAGCTTTTATGGACAAGGAAAAACGGAATTCACGTACCATTATAATTTGTGACTTTGACAATACTATCACAAAGGGCGATGTGACTGATTACATTTATCTGAAATACCTGGGCGACAAATTCTGGGAAATTAATGAGCTCTGGGAGGCAGGACGGATAGGTACCCCCGAGGCCTATGAGATGGGTAGCGCTCTGGTCAGGATTACCCCTGAGCAGTTTGATCAGGCCGTCGACGAAGTGGAGATTGACCCCTATTTCCCCGAGTTTTACCAGTTCTGCCGGGATGAGGGCCTGGAACTCTATATTGTCAGCGATGGGCTGGACCGCTACGTCGAGAGAGTTTTACGTAAACATGGTCTGACGGAAATACCCGTCTATACTAACAGCGTAAGTTTCCAAGAAGACAGGATGGTCATGAGCTTTCCTTATCAGGACGAGGAATGCGGTCTATGTGGGACCTGTAAGGAGGCCATCCTGGAAAAGCTAAGGGGCGAAGGAGACCTGGCTATATTGATTGGTGATGGCGGCTCCGATTTCTGTGTGGCTCACTCAGCCGACATCGTATTCGCTAAAGGCCGTCTGAAAGACTACTGTGAAGAGAACGGAATCCCCTTTATACCATTTCAGAGCTTTCAGGACATTCTGAAATAGTTCAGAGAAGACGGAATGGCCCGGTGGAAAGAGGGGCTCACCAGGGAGAAATAAATCCTGATCTGATGAGAGGCTACCTTTCCTTTTAGGTTTTTATGGAGGAAGCTAATAAATGGAAAAAAAGTATGTTGCAGCCATAGACCAGGGTACTACCGGAACCAGATTTATGATCTTTAACCATTCGGGCCAGGTGGTGAGTTCGGCTTACCGGGAACACCGTCAGATCTATCCTCAGGCAGGCTGGGTGGAACATGATCCGCTGGAGATATGGGTTGGGACCCAGGAAGTGATCGGGGATGCGCTGGAGAAAGGGCATGTGGATCCCAGGGAGATTTCCGCCGTAGGGGTAACCAACCAGAGAGAAACTGCTGTCATATGGGAAAAGGCCACTGGTCAGCCCATAGGCAATGCCATCGTCTGGCAATGTACCAGAACCAGAGAGATCTGTCAGGAGCTTCTAGATCAGGGCCTGGAAGAGATGATCCGAAATAAGACCGGCCTGGTCATTGCTACCTATTTCTCTGGCCCCAAGATCAAATGGATCCTGGACAATCTAGGCTTCTCCCAAAATCTGAAGTTGGTAGAACAAAAGGGATAATGTCAGGATTAGATAATGGAAGAATAATGACAGAGGTTCTTTGTAGCCAGGTCCCGAAGGAAATTCGCCGTGAATGACAGTAACAAATACACAGTCCTGGTCATTGGCGGAGGAGCCACAGGAACTGGTCTGGCTCGAGACCTGGCCCTCCGGGGTGTGGATACGATCCTGGTGGAGAGAGAGGATCTGGCCTCAGGAACCACGGGCAAGAACCACGGTATCCTCCACAGCGGAGCCCGCTATGTAGTAGCAGATCCCCCTTCTGCCACAGAATGTGCTTAGGAGAACCCCATCATCTCCCGCATCGCCCGACACATTGTGGAGGACTTTGGTGGCTACTATGTCCTCACTGAAGAGGATGATCCCCTCTACCGAGATGAGTTTATTTCCGCCTGCCGCAGGACAGGAGTAAGAATTGTCGAAGTAGCCCCTCAAAAACTCTTAGAGAAAGAGCCCTACCTCACTTCTCGGATCAAACGCTCCTATCGTATTCAGGATAAAGCTATAGATATGTTCCGCCTTTGTGTTCTCAATGGCTACGATGCCTCTCTTAGAGGGGCAGAGGTGAGAACCTATACTGAAGTGGAGGGATTCAGGATTACCGATGGCCTCATCCGGGCCGTGAAGGTGAGAGACACTCTCTCCGGCGAGCAATATGAGATAAAAGCAGACGTAGTAGTTAATACTGCCGGTCCCTGGGCTGGAATCGTTGCCAATATGGCTGGAGAGGAGCTACCTCTTCGGCCCAGTAAAGGAACTCTAGTAGTTACAGAAAGGAGGATCTTTAATAGTTCGGCCATCGGCCATCTCCGCTATCCATCCGACGGAGATCTCATTCTTTCCCACAATGCGGTGTCCATTCTGGGAACTACCTCCATAGATGTAGACGATCCAGATCTGGCCCGCCCCACCAGGGAAGAGACCTTCAAGATAATAAGGGAGGGTTGCCTTCTGGCCCCTTCCTTACGGGAAGCAAGATTTCTGAGATCTTTTGCTTCAGCCAGACCCCTTCTTCCTGCTGGAGAAGAGAGGGGACGCCAGGTCAGCCGTACCTTTGCCGTAGTGGAGCACAAAAGCCCAGCTAATCTGGTAACGGTGGCCGGAGGGAAAGCTTCCACTTACCGCCTGATGGCCCAGGTGGCTGCTGATCTTATCTGTAAAAGACTGGGGATCAGCGCCGATTGCACTACTCATCGACAATGTCTGCCCGGAGCCGAACACCTTCTCCCCTGGAGGAAGCTCAGCGGAGAAGGCTTAAAAAGCCAGCACTGCTCCAAAGCCCTCTACTGGAAAAAGTTCAATGGTGGGTATTCAAAAGTTAACAATTATCTTCATACAGGTGTGGACCCTGGCAATATTCTGAGCCCCGCCAGCCCAGAAGACACCATAGAGAAAAAGTATCCTTATCTATCAGAGCAGGTAGCCAGAAGGACTATCCAAAGGTGGGGGTCTCTGGCTGAAGAGATCTTTTGCTCTCCCGGGCGAGAGGAGATTCTCTGTAGTTGTGAGTTTGTGACCCGGGCTGAGGTGGAATTTGCCATTGACCGCCTCTGGGCCAGGAACATCGAGGACATCAGAAGAAGGACCCGACTGGGCATGGGTCTGGGTCAGGGAACCGAATGTGTAGATAAGCTTCTACCCGTTCTCCTGGAAAGAGGATGGGACATCAAGGATATCCACGCTCAGGCCCGGGATTTTCTGGACAGAAGATGGAAGGGCTGTACCTATGTAGCCTGGGGACATCAGCTCCGGCAGCTCCTGGTTATGCGTCATTATTTTCTGGTCAATTTTGGTGAATAAGACCCTGAAAAGCCTTCTTCTTTTTGTGGTTCGGGAGTGAGCGGAGGGTTCTTATCAATTTCCATAAAACTTAACTTTTTCCTTCGAACTGGGAGAATACCTGGCCGGGCGGGATAGCCATTTTACTAATGTAAAGAAAGAGACTGGATGAGTACAGGGAGGTCGTCCGTAGAGGTCCTCTCATGGATATGATGGTTTTTATCGGAGACTATTTTCATTACACTATGTACCAAAGATGGGAGTCTCTGCCAGGATGTCAGATATCTTAATCATTGGATCGGGAATAAGTGGCCTGATGGCTGCCATAAAATTAGTCCGGGAGCATCAGGTCAAAATAGTATCCAGCGGTTATGGCTATAGTTCTCTTTCTACAGGCAATATTTCCTTTTTGAATTGCCCTTCTTGCTCTGAAGATGTCATAAACTCTATGAGAAAGCTGCCCAAAGACCATCCATACCATACCTTTGGTCTGGTGGACCTGGCCGGCATCCCTCCCGTAGTGGATATTCTGGTGAGCAACCACAATGGTCAGAACAGGTATATCCCTACTGCAGGAGGCTTTTTCTACCCTTGTTATCTGGTACAACGCACCATGCTCAAAGGGGATCTGGAATATCTCAAAAGAAGACGGGTGGGGGTACTACATAGCCATTATCTGGCTGACTCTCTAAAGTATGTGGCCGAGCAAAGATTTGGTGTTAGCCTGGATGTCGAGGGCTATCCCTATGACCAGAGAAGAAGTCTCTGGGAACAGATTAAGGAACTGCGGAGGGCAGAGGTGGTAGGAATTCCCCCTCTTCCTGTCATTGATCCCGACCTCACTCACAGGCACATAGAGGAGCTGGAAGAGAGCACAGATAAGGAGATCTTCGAATACATCTCCCTTAACCCCTCCTATCCGGCTTTGCGTCTCCTTCACTCTTTGAGAAAGGCTGCTCTTCAGGCCGGAGCATCCCTGGAAGCACAGGATACGGGCCGTTATGCCAGGATCGTGGGTTCCAGGACAATGGATAACTTAGTGGAAGCAGTCTATACTTTATCCTGCTCCTACCAGGCTGACTACTACGTCCTGGCCACGGGAAATCTGATCTCGGGAGGTCTGGAAACCTTCCTGGATCTGGAAAAGGAGGAGGTTAGGGCCAAAGAACCCATTTTCGGCCTTCCTGTGATTGGTGAGCCAGAGGTAGCTTTTCATCTCGCTGGGGACAGTTCATCAGAAGTTACCAGGAGTCTCGCCCAAGGCAGAATGTCGAAAAATGTGGAGGATGGGCCAATAAGGGGAACTGGCGATAGAAAGAATGGGATGCAGAAAGACAAAGGTCACCTGGCCACAATGAAGACTTCCATACTCGGGTCTGTGGAATTCAGGGTGGAGAAAAGCAGCAGCCACCCCATCACTCGTCTCCGGGCTAAAGTAGACGAGAGCTTCCGCACCTCTCTGAACAATCTCTATGCCATAGGTTCTCTGGTGGGAGGATGTGAACTCCGCGGAGCTTCTGATATTAGTGGCTTTTCTTATCTGAGTGGCCTGGCTTTAGGAAGTCGGCTGCACTTATAGCCAAAGTCAGAGGCATCAATTAAGTCTTATCTATATTGGTAGCGGCTACTTGCAAAAGGCGGAAGCCAGATGAATGTCTGCGATGAAAGCTGTCCGACCCTGTACTCGGGAAAATCGAACGTCCGGTGGGATGGGAAGGGGATGGCCAACCAGCCATGATGGGGCTAGTGAGGCACGCTCAAATGAAATGGGGAGAAACAGATAGGCCCCATCTACCGCTGCCTAACCATTCCTTTACCCTGGATGGGGAATGGAGGGAAGCCGTTCCGTCATGGCGAGAAAAGTAGCTTTGGCCAGGGCAATCATTCCACAAACAGAGAAATGTATTAAGTGTAACAATTGCATGACCATATGCCCCTTGGCTGCGCCTACCAGCTGGGGCACGGAGACTTTTGTCCAACTCACTCGTTTCCCTCAGCTCCTCACCTACGATCCTCTCTTCTACTGCTTTTACTGCCAGCTCTGTCCTGATGTTTGTCCCATGAACATAGATGTCCCTCGGGCGGTGGAGGAGATGAAGGAGAGGTTTAACCGAGAGGAGAGGGGAAGGCTCATAAACTTTCTCCTTAGCCAGGCCGATCTCATGACCAGGATGGGGAGCCGCACCGATCCGGTTTCTAATATATGGCTACGATTTCCTCTAGCTAGAGCCTTTCTAGAGAAAACTGTGGGTATTGATCGGCGGAGGGATTTCCCTGAGTTTGAACGTCAGACCTTTCGCCAGTGGTTTTCCCGTCGCAGCCAAGAAATAGCTCCAGCCTCTTCTGGCAGAATCCAGATCTCATCTACAACAGAGGAATCTTCTCAGGCTGCGCAGCCACGGGAAGTGACGGGCCAAGGAGTAGAAAGGCCATCCGCGGGAGCAACACAACCCAGCCGTGAGAGAGAAGACCACGATAAGGCCCCACCTTGGGCAAAGAAACCATTTGTGGGGATAGCAAACACCCAGCCAGCCGCCCCCCTTCCCTCTAAGGACCTAAAGGTAGCCTACTTTGTAGGCTGCTTTGCTGACCGATGTGATCCTCAGCTAGCCCAGACTCTGGTGAAGATCCTGGAACAAAATGGAATAGAAGTTATTGTGCCCGAACAGAAATGCTGCAGCCTGCCCCAACTGGCCTATGGGAGAACCCAGGACTTCCACAAAAATGCCGGGTTCAATCTGAAGGTACTGAGTCAGGCAGTGAGGGAAGGATACCAGATAGTCACAGCTTGTGACTCCTGCGCCCTGGCGCTAAAAAGAGAGTACCCCCACTTTTTGCCAACGGAAGAGGCAAGAGTAGTAGCAGGAAGAAGTTTCGAAATCTGCGAATATCTTTTGATGCTACGGTATGAGGGAAAGCTGGCCCTGGATTTGAAGGAGGTTCCCCTAAGAGTAACCCATAAGACTTCCTGCCACGCCATTGCCCAGGGAACTCAACAGGCAGGGCTCAGACTTGTGGATTTAGTGCCAGGACTGGCCAGAGTGGAAATCCAGGACAACTGCTGCGGCATAGGGGGAACCTTCGGGTTCAAGCACGAGAGTTTCGACATCTCCATGAAAATAGGAGAGAGGCTCTTTCGGGAGATAGAGAAGGCGGAAGTTGACCGGGTCATTACTACCTGCCCTACCTGCAAGTTACAGATTGAGCAAGGCACCGGCATTCAGACTATCCATCCTCTGGAGCTCCTTTCCACGGCATACTGGGTGGAATAGACTAATGTACGGATTGCAGTGTCATCAAAAATTTATGGGCTCTCCTTGAGCGACCATATCCTCAACACAACACTTAACTGCATCCTGAATGTACAATAGTGCCTCCTCTTGCGTATTTCCCCAGGTATAACAGCCTCGAAGAGTAGGCACTGAGGCATTCCAGCGGCCATCTTCGTCTTGTTCCAGTTCCACTCGAAAGATATAAGTCTTCATTGTTCTCTTCACCATATTGTTAGATTTCCTGGTTTCTTAAGGATATTTATCTCTTGTCTTTTACTAGATGGTATCCTAAAAGCGTCTACCTAACAAGTCCTCGTTTGAGCTGAGCGAAGATGAAAGGTCAGAGAAACGATAGAGGAGGAGAAAGGACAGACTTATCAGAATCAGAAGGGGGAACAGAAACAGGTATTTTTTCATTATCTATGGAGAAGTTCAGCGAAGGTCAATGACGAAAATATTACTGTCGATGAAGACTACCTCCTCTTTCTTGACCAATTAATTGCCTCCTTCCAGTCTCTGAAAAAGGGCTCACTTCTATTCAAAGTCTCCTCGATCTCGCTCCAGGCCTGGTTGAAGGGGCGCAACTCCATGGTTTGGAAGGTCTTTTCCTGATCAGACGGAGACATAATAGCAAGAGGTTTCCCTCTTCTGGTTACCAGGACTTTTTCCCCTTTGGCCACATATCTCAGGGCCTCTCCGGTTCGGTTTTTTAGCTGCTTCGCAGTTATAACTTTCAATGGGCATCTCCTTTACTAGCTACTTTATAGATATAATAGCTACTTTTTCTAAGAACCTCAAGACCTCACCCAAACAATGGTCCAGGTGCTTCAATTAGAATTTCTTTTGCTTGCTTCTTGTCTAACTCTTTCAGTGGCTCTTGTGCTACAGTGAGTATTGAGCCTTGTGCAGTACAAACCCCTAATGTTTAAAATAGAGTGCTAAAATATACTTTTCTGGTCTTGACTGCCAACGGAGAAGAGGAGGCCTATTTTGGAAAAAAGTGAAGCAGGAAGAGCAATTATTATCAAGAATGGAACACTCATTACTCCTTTTGAGAAGATAGAGGAAGGCTTTCTAATCATAAAAATGGGAAGGATAGCTCAGGTAGGGGTAGGCCAGCCAAGGGAGATAACCCAGGCCGCGGAAGAGATCGACGCCAGAGGCTTGTATGTATTACCCGGTTTCATTGACCTCCATATCCACGGTGGAGGCGGACACGATGTCATGGAAAGCTCCTTCTCAGCTCTGAACCAGATATCAAAAGTACTTGTGAAAGAGGGGGTCACCAGTTTTCTGTCAACTACCATAACCACATCCCAGGAAGACCTTTTGACGGCTACACAGTCAGTCAGAAAAGCTATGGGGAGAGGCACCGAAGGAGCGGAGATCCTGGGAGTGCATCTGGAAGGGCCATACCTCAACTCCAAAAGGGCTGGAGCTCAGCCCCAGGAGTTCATACGGCTCCCTTCTATAGAGGAGGTCAAGCAATACATCTACGCCTCTGGCGGCAAAGTCAAGATATTATCTCTCGCCCCAGAAATAGAAGGGGCTCTGGGTTTAATCAGGTTTCTGGATAGAGAAGGCGTAGTTCCGGTCATAGCCCATTCCGATGCTAGTTATGAAGAGACACTATCAGCCACAGAAGCTGGATTGCGCCATGCCGCTCACACCTTCAAGGCTATGAGCGAGTTTCATCACCGGGAGCCTGGTGCTGTCGGAGCTGTTCTGGCCCTGGATTCCATTACTGCAGAAGTGATTGCTGATGGAGTCCACGTTCATCCAGCCTCCCTCAAAATCCTAATAAAGTGTAAAGGCTATGAAAAGGTAGTTGTGGTTAGCGATGCCATCATGGGCATGGGTGCTCCCGACGGAGAGTATCAGCTGGGAGGAAGAACAATAATCGTTCAAAAGGGAGCTTCCCGATTCAAGGATGGAGGCATTGCTGGCAGTGCCATGAGTGTGGGCAATGGAGTAAAGAAGCTGATCAGATGGCTGGATCTGGAACTTCCTCAGATAATTCAGATGGCCACTTTTAATCCGGCCCGAGCCATAGGAGAAGAAGGGCACAAGGGCAGTCTGGAAGTAGGTAAAGATGCCGATATTATCATTTGCGACCAGGAGCTGAGTGTAAAAATGGCTATGGTCAGAGGGCGAGTAGTCCCTCAGGAGTCAGGCGGTAGGACTGAAAATATGCTAATATAGGAGACAATTAAAAGCGGAGGTCTCCTTGGCCACACCAAAAGAGAAGCAAAACCTGAAAAGTGATAAGAGGGATAAGATTGAAGTTGAGGAGGATGTCATTGCCACCCTGGCTGCCGGTGCTGTCCAGAGAGTTCCTGGTGTTTACAAAATGCATGGCAGCGTAGTGGGCGACTTGATTGGTCTTCTGGGTAAAGAAGCTCCCTCTAAGGGCGTTCACGTGAGATTTGAAGAATCCGGAAAGGTCAGTATCGACGTCCATTTAGAGGTCGAATACAAAAGCTCCATTCCTCAGATAGCCAGCCAGGTGCAGCAGGAAGTCAGAAAATTTGTGGAGAGCACGGCCTCCGTAGAAGTGGAGAAAGTGCGGGTCTTTGTGGAGGACGTCCGCCCGGCGGAGTGAAGGCGGAAAGACCGAAGGTTTTCTTTAGAATCATCCCCAGTCTTTGAAAATAGGGCATTTCTTAAAATATTTGCCTTAGGATACTTGGCGTTCCTGCAAAAAAGTCGAAAAGCGAATCTTTAGCACCTTTTTCCGAAGCTAAATCAGGTGGTAAATTGATCAAAAATCTGTTTTTTGCAGCGGCGCCATGGTTACTCAATTAAGTTGGTCGGGAAAATTGCCCAAGGGAGGCAAGGGTTGGTTGAGAGGAGACTTCTGGATATTACCCTGGAGAGACTGAAAGACATCCCTTTGCCATGCCGAGAATGTGCCCATTGGGAGATGCACAGCGATAGCATAGATTATGTACCTCGGGAGGAGGAAAGGATCCAGAAAGAAAAATGGTACTCCTGGGGATTGGCCAGAGGAGAAGCTGGTGGAAAGCTATTTTACTATGGCAATCAAGGAATTGCTTACGCCCAATTTGGCAGGCCCCCTCTCTTTCCGCGCCTTTCATCCTATGGAGTAGGGGGCCTGGTCGGTCCGGACGCTATCTTTCTCTCCTGTCTCTTTGTAGCAGAGGGCTTTCGGGGCCGGGGGTTTGGGACCCTCCTGCTCAGGTCTATTTTGAAGGATCTCTATAAGAGTAAAGCCAAAGCCATAGAGACTATACCAACAGGTGGGCCTTTTCCAGCCAAACCTTCTGATTTGGTAGGCTTCTTTCTCCGAAATGGCTTTCATATCAAAGAAGATGACCCCCAGCACCCTCTTCTTAGACTTGATTTCAAATCTCTGGTCAGGGTCCAGGACGGGCTTCAGGGTTTTCTGGACAGAATTAAGATGTCTCTTCATTACGGAACCAGGGCCCCCGTGGCCCGGTAGACCACTTTTGCATTCGGAATTGACGCGTCATAACGACTTATGGTATACGTATATTAATAATAGTATACGCTTGTGGGAAGGTCTTTCGTTGAAGACAATTGTTGTGGATAGTTGCTCCCTGATCCTTTTGTCGAAGTGCAGTCTTTTGGAGACCCTTGCTGAGTCCTTTCCGTTAGTAATCCCAAAAGAGGTGTTTCATGAGGTTCTGAATAAGGATACTTTGACGAAATATCCTGATGCAGGAGTCATATCAAATCTTGTATCTGCAAAAAGGATAAGAGTCGTTGGAGTTGACAGGACAGCGAAGAAACTCCCCATATCCCTTGGCAAGGGAGAGTTAGAGGCTGTGGCGTTAGTAAAGCAAACTGCGGGTTCGATATTGCTGACAGATGATGGAAGGGCGATAAAGGCATGCAGATATATGAAGTTGCCCTTTCTTATTTCACCCAGGATAACCGTGGAGCTTTACCGATTGGGCAAAATAGATTTCACCAAGGCGAAGAACTCTATTGAGAAGTTAAGGATTATTGGGAGATACCCTCCCGATATAATTGCTGAGGCATTGCTTAAGCTGGAGGAAATAGAAGATGCTAAAACCAATAACGGTTAGGGTCTCTGAGGACTTCCTAAGGGAGCTTTCCAATTTTATTAAGGAGATGGATCTAGATAAATCAGCATATCTGAGGGATATACTCAAAAAAGGCTTTGAGGAAGATAGGCGAGATAGACTACTGCTCAAATATCAAGCCGGAGAGCTTTCCGCTGCGGAGGTCTGTAAAAGAATCGGGATAACTCCCTGGGAGTTTTTGGATCTTCTCAAGAAAAAAAATATGAGCCTCAATGTGTCTCTGGAAGACTGGTTAGATTCGAGAGGACTTGGGTAAATTCCCATGATGGGGCCATCACCTACGAACCAGGATAACATGAAAATATTGGGCTTAATTTCTACGTCATCGCAGTCTTAAGATCGCAAACTACTGGCCCTGGGCTAAGTGAACCTGAGTTGGAGGGCCTCTGGCTTCAAGATCTCTAGTCTCTTACGAGTGCTGCCGGATTAAGACCAAGATGTCTTCAAACTTTTCAATCTTTGAGTAATCTAATTTTAGGTTAGTAGTTTTGCACGTCCATATGTTGTGTCTATTAGCCTCTTTCTTTTATCTCGGCCAGCATTTTTTCCATTAACCCTAGATGAGTCCCAGCCCAGTAATATTTATCGCACTTATGACAGTGGGAGAAATTCTCCTGGGTCTGAAATACATGGGGCGGAACGTAAGGGTGGACCCTTTCTTTGTCCACAGGTTGAAGAGGGGTGTTGCATTCCAGGCATCGGATTAGGCTAACCCGAAGGGGTATGTGATATTCTCTGGCTACCTGGGCAAGTTGATCCCTTACTGCATCCTTCTGAATGAAGAGATGTTTAAGAATGTTTCTGCTAAATTCCCGCCTCCTGAGAAGGTGGGTGTCCCGGGTGAGGACTATCCTGTTCTCTTTCTTGGCAAGAGAGATAAGGTTCCTGTCCGATATCCCAGGAATGTAGAGGACATCGAGACCCAGTATGCGCATGTATCTGGCCAGCCGGCCCAGCATATCGTCGGCAATGAAAGTTAGATCAGGAGTTGTCATGAAAGATTTTCCTCTCTTCCTAATTACTTAGAAAATACTTGATATTTTCATGGTTCATGGGTGATGAGACCATAATGAAAAATTACGTAGAAAACAGATCAAATATTTTCATCGCTCGCGGATGATGAAGCCGTTATGGGAAATTGCTTTCAATTTGATCCAGGGGAACTTGTCCGCACCATATCAAAAGTGGCGCAAGAAACCCATTTCTATGGTGCATAATATCATTACCAATGGAGCGGGGCTACCGGCGATTGTTAAAATAGGAATAGGTAGAAAATAGATTTGCCATTTTTATGCTTGGAGCGTGCGATCCCCGAATGATAAATTAGTGACAAGAGCACAAAAAGCAAGGATTCTCCGGAATACCAGAATTGGGACGGACGCAACAGACAGTCTGGCGTGCTAAAATAGAGCAGTTGTAAAAGTCTTGAGTTGCCCACCAGAAGTGTCTACGGGTACCTTTGGCTAGAATGTCTTATCAGAGCGGGAGTGGTGATGGTGGATCTGGAGCAATATCGGCAGGAAGTAGAAGTATTTTTGGGAGAGCTGGATAAAGAAAGCTACCTTCATTTCGCCGGGCATAAGGAAGAGGCCAACTTTTCTGGGGTATACGAAAAGCACAAAGAGCTTTTCGCCAGATCAGCTATAGAGGAGATCCAGGAGCTGGAAGAAAAGGCAGGCGGGGAGGAGAAAAGAAGACTGGGCTACCTGCTTTTGTTCAGTATGGAACACTTTTTAGGTCAGGAAGTGAAGGAGATCCAGGATCAAATGGCCATGCAGGAGGCCAGGGCCAAGATAGATGTCCAGGGTCAGGAGATAGGCTACAGGTATTCCCATGTGGTTCAGATGAACGAGCCAGATCCTGAGAGGCGAGCTCTTATCGAATCGAGACGGGTTGAGGCTACTGAGCGGGAGTTGAATCCCAATTATGTGAGATTGTGGGAACAAGTTTACAGCGCTACCCGGGATCTGGGCTACGAGAGTTATGCCCGGATGTTCTCCAGTCTAAAACGCGTTGATTTTCAGCAACTGGCCCAACAGTTGGAGCCGATTTTAGATCGGACCGATGATCTCTATCTGGAAAACATGGATCATGTCCTTAGACAGGAAATAGGGATATCTCTCCAGGAGGTCCGGAGGAGCGATATTCCTTACTTGATGAGAGGAAAGGAATTTGATGCGTACTTTCGTGCGGAGCGAATGATGGAAGTCTTCTATCATACTCTTAAGGGTTTAGGCGTCGATCTTGACGAACAAAAGAGCATCATTGTGGATGCGGAGCCTCGTGAGAAAAAATCTCCCCGGGCCTTCTGTGCCCCGGTGAAGATTCCCCAGGAGATATACCTGGTCATTATGCCTTCAGGGGGCCAGGATGACTATGAGGCTTTCTTTCATGAGGGAGGACATGCGCAGCACTTTGCCAATGTAAGCTCCAGACAGGCCATTGAGTACAGATATCTGGGTGATAACTCAGTGACCGAGGCATATGCCTTTCTTTTCGATCATCTACCCAAAAACAGATACTGGCTGGAGCGGATGTTGGGAATAGAGAGGTGGGAGAGATTTCTTCGTTTCTCCCATACTCTCAATCTCCTGTCTCTTAGGAGGTATATTGCCAAGCTCCAGTACGAGCTCAAACTGCACGACGGAACTCCTCTGGAGGGCAAAGATGAGCTATATACTGAGATTCTGTCCCGCGGTGTTCTGGTGGAATACCCAAAAGAGATGTTCCTCAAGGACGTAGATGAGTCCTTTTACTGCGCTAACTATCTGAGAGCCTGGATCCTGGAAGCCCAGTTGGAGGAGTACCTGAAAGGAGAGTATGGAGAGGCCTGGTTTGGGGAGAAGAAGGCGGGTGACTTCCTGCGGGAACTCTGGTCCTACGGTCAGAAATATAGGGCCGATGAACTGGCGAAGGAGTTAGGTTACCAGGGATTAGATATCGATCCTTTGATTCGCCAGGCTGATGATGCCCTGAGCTAGAAGAAACGATGCCAGTGTCAACTTCAGTATCGAAAGAGTAAAGGGGTTTGCCAATATCTTCTTCGGGAGAGAAGGTCTGTTCCTGGCCACTGTTCGAGGCCCCGGAAAGGTATGGCTGCAAACCACGCCTATCCAAAACGTAGCCAGAACTATCTATCCCTATTTGCCCATCCCTAAGGGTGACTGAGATATCTCTCATACCAGTGAGTTGAGCACACTGCTCAAAGGGCGACTCAGTGTGCTCGCTCCCAGAGCAAGAGATAAGTAGGGCATCATGGAGGGTGCTCCAGGTCTGAACAATGTTTTCTTCTCTTACCTTTCCACTCGTAGCGCCAACGAGCTACAGAACAAACAAAACAACAATTCCAATAACGAAAACCCAGAAAAGCATACTAAACAGACCACCAACCGCCGCACACAAACCCATCGCATCCATGCAAATTGCTCTTGTCTTAGCATAACAAGCACGTAATGAAAATGTTAGAAATCTGCTTGCAAAACGAACATATGTTTGCTATCATGAGAGGGAAACTTAGACGTGTGAAATTACTAGGAGAAGCATAGATTTCAGCAGCCTTTATTGATGACCTGTTATAATTCGCATAAAATTAAGAAGAAAGGATTCAAAGAATGCCAACCATGACAGAATCATCCTTTTATCCTATTTCATTAGACGAGATAGAAACGAAAGTTGCCAGGAAGAACGGGCGACGGAATGGATGGTCTAGTAATGGCGGGTATCAATTCTCTTTACCTTTGGGCCAATGTCTGGATAACGTCAAAGAGATAGTAAACGAATTCGGCGAAAGAATTACACGTGTTGACGGAGATATTCCTGCAGATTTATCAGTGAATGATGGAGACAGATTCCTATTTATAAGTTACGATCAGAGTGCTCTTACTCATGGGTTACATAGGTACCCAGCCAAATTCTTTCCAGAATTACCGCGCTGGTTAGTTAAACGTTATTCTAACGAAAATGACCTTGTCCTTGACCCCTTTTCTGGTAGCGGAACAACCAATATCGAGGCACTGTTGCTCAGGAGACATTCTGTTGGAATCGATGTGGACCCGTTCTCGCGCTTTCTTTCAAAGGTCAAGGCCACACCCTTAGATGAAAGCGAATTAAAGTCGACACAAGAACGCTTGTTGCGCTTTATGGTAAATTATCAGCCTTCAAAGGTGTTTGAATCAGATATACCGTGTTTCCCCTATAGGGATAATTGGTTCAACAGAGAGATTATTCTCGAGGTTGCGTATTTGAAGAAGACCATAGAAGCTCTTGATGCCAGCAATGACGTAAAGGATTTCTTCAAAATCTGTCTATCGTCGATCATCCGCGCTGTTTCAAACGCGGATGACAACTGTACGAGGACCGTGATAAGAAAAAAGCTAAATAAGCGGGTCTATCCGTCTGACGCTCTGAAACGATTTGCAGAAGTTGTACTTTTCAATGTTCCCAAGATGATAGAGTTCTCTCAACGATGTCCACGGAATGTCGCTGCGATCTTTCCGGAAGACATGGATGCGCGAAGCATAAGATACGAAGAAGAGAATTTCGATTTGGCTGTGACTTCTCCTCCGTACGCGAATGCAGTGGATTATCCAAGGACCCATCAATTAGAAAGCTACTGGTCGGGACTAGCCAATGGTTCATTGACACCGCTGAAAAAAAGCATGTGGGAACTGAAAGCGTTTCGTCTAACGAATACAAGCAACTTCACAAGATCGGAATAGATGATGCAGACATTGTGATTTCGGAAATTTTTGAAAAGGACCCAAGACGGGCATATATAGCTTTTAAATACTTGGATGACATGCGGAAGAATCTGACGGAAGCTTATCGAGTGTTGAAAACGGGTGCAAGATACATTATCGTTGTTGGCAACAACAGAATTCGCGGAGAACTATTTGAAAACTGGAAGTATATAATGGAGTTGGCTAAAGGTGTTGGGTTTGAACTCGAAACATATTTTGCTTCGGAGATCATTAAGTATTTTATAAAGGTTCCTAGAGAGGAACGAATCAATACGGACTGGATTCTCGTATTAAGGAAATAACAATTAAGGCAAGGAAACATGAGCGATAGCGAAAACAGAGGCCGTCAAGCATCCGTTGATGGCTTTGCCCACGAGCACATTGCCGCAGGCATTCTGATGAAGAAATATCAGAATGTTTCTTTAGTTGATCTACCTTTATCTACATACGACATAATTATTGTTATGGGGGTATCCCCTTGACTCAGGTACATACTATATGTAGTGTTTGGGTATGGAAGATTATCCCCAATATGTAGTAGTTGCCTGAGCGAAGGAGATACCCCCAATTAATAATTTAGGTTCTTCCGGTTTTAGCATGGGTAAATATCTAAGCCACCACAGTGGAAAAGGAT